>JBIIUB010000153.1:0-3255 GCA_044340205.1 Terrimicrobiaceae bacterium | reverse complement strand
GCAATCCCGTGGCTTTGTCTACAGGGTGGGACTTGTATCTGGTAAAACGCAGATTGTCCTTGGCCCGAATGACAAAAAACGCTCCAGAGTTTGCAATTTGATAAAGCCTTGCCCAATCGACATATCCCCTGTCCATGATGTATATGGCTCCGGGTTCGAAGATCAACGCGTCCAAGTAGTTCACATCGCTGAGCTTGGCGTCGGAAATGTAGATGCAAGTGGGAATTTGACCCCTTAAATCCAATAGCGTGTGAAGTTTGATCCCGCTTTTTGTTGAGCGAAACTTTGCCCATGGAAACACCGACATCGTCAGATCGATTGTTGAAGAATCCAGAGCGTAAATCGTATTGTCCAAGTCCAATCCCAAGCTCTCTCCTTGATAGAGTTGTCTGGCTCGGTTGATCAGGTTTTTTGCCAAATCCTCCCAGAGTCTCCAATCGCGGGTCTCGTTGGCATCGGCCAAGGTTGATTTGGCTACTGGCTCCCGAAAGCCCAGATGATAAAGCTCTTCGGGTTTCGCATTTAGGCACGCTTCGATATCCCGAAGCCCATTGCGCCAAGTTAATTGAGCAAATGCCATGCAAATCAACTGCTGTCGAACTCCAAAGTGCCTGACCTTGGACTCCGCGTTGTATTTGCTGACCAGGCGAGAGAGGGTCTGCCAGTGAATTAGATCGAGAATCTGAGTTAAAACAAACCGTCCAGAATTCATAAGCGTATATTTTGCGTATTTTAATACGCTTCAACGCTTGAATCTTCAAATCCCTCACACCTGTTTTTAGCTGTAAAATATTCACCTGAAGATTATAGTTTAATTCCATTACTCTCTAAACCGGACACTAGTGTTCATAAATATAAAGTTTTCAATGGACCGCCGGGCGTCTCCCACAATCAGCCAGCGAAAAACTTATCTAGGACTTGGCCTTGCAAGCAGTTCGCGTCTGGTTGAAATGGTGATGCCCGGAGTGATTGCCAATCTTTGGAGGAGTAAGGACTGAAAAGTATTCCCAAACGGATCAAGACAATAATTCAATTGTTCTATTTTACCTTCCCGGTAGTCCCTCCACCAATCCTCAGGCTGTGCTGGCGGAGGCGATGACTCTTCCGGAATTGCCGTCGAGGGCGACGGTTTTCAGGCTCTGCGTGCCGCAGTCGATGCCGAGGGTGATCACAGGAGTTCGTTCAAGATGTTTTCGAGGTATTCCTGTCCACCGCTCTCCAGTGCGGGAGTTGGCTGCGAAAGGGCGATTTTTTCGAGTTCGGCGAACGATGCTTTTCCGGCGAGAATTTTCTTTCCGAGATCGGAGTTCCACGAGGCGTAGCGGTTTTTCACGAATTCCTCGATGCGGCCATCAGCGCGGATGGCTGTGGCGATTTTCAGTCCGCGCGCGAAGGCATCCATGCCGCCGATGTGGGCGTGGAAAAGGTCGGCTGGGTTGTGGGATTCGCGGCGGCGCTTGGCGTCGAAGTTGAGTCCACCCTCTTTGAAACCGCCCATGCCAAGGACGACGAGCATGACCTCGGCGGCAAGGTAGATGTTTGTCGGGAATTGGTCGGTGTCCCAGCCAATGAGTTCGTCGCCACGGTTGGCATCGATCGAGCCGAGGCGTCCCGCATTGGCAGCGACGGTCAGTTCGTGGCGCATCGTGTGGCCCGCGAGGGTGGCGTGGTTGGTTTCGATGTTGAGTTCGAATTCGTCGAAGAGTCCGTATTCGCGCAGGAAGTTGAAGCAGGCGGCGGAGTCCGAGTCGTATTGGTGGGTCGAGGGTTCGCGGGGTTTCGGCTCAATCCAGAATTTGCCGGTGAAGCCGATTTCTTTCTTCCAAGCGACCGCCATGTGGAGGAAGGCGGCGAGTTGGTCGAGTTCGTGCTTCATGTCGGTATTCCAGAGCGAGGAATAGCCTTCACGACCGCCCCAGAAGACATAGCCGCCGCCACCGAGTTCCTTGGTGACGGAGATGGCTTTTTTCACCTGAGCTGCGGCGTGCGCGAAGACGGAGAGGCTCGGCGTGGTGGCCCCACCTTGGGCGAAACGCGGATGCGCAAAAAGGCAGGCCGTGCCCCAGAGGAGCTTCTTGCCGGTGCGCTGCTGCTCCTCGGCGAGTGTGCTGGCTACGGCATCCAACGCGGCATGAGACTCTGCGAGCGTGTCGCACTCGGGCGCGACATCGCGGTCGTGGAAGCAGTAGAAATCGATGTCGATTTTTTCGAGAAATTCAAAAAACACACGCACGCGCTTCTGGGCGTTCGCCACGGAGTTCGATCCATCGTCCCACGGCATGAGGGCCGTGCCACCGCCGAAGGGATCGGCGAGAGGGTTGCGCATGACATGCCAATAGGCTGCGGCAAAGCGCAGGTGCTCGCGCATGGACTTACCCTCGACGTGTTCGTCGGGGTTGTAGTGTTTGAAGGCGAGGGGATTTTTCGACTTGGGGCCTTCGTAGGCGATTTTTGGGACTTCAGGGAAGTATGGCATGGGTATTGTTTTGTAGGTTTGGGATACGAAAGAACGGAGTAAGAACCGGCTAAAAAATCAATTAGGAACCGAAGCTTTTGCTAAAGCGGAAACCAGACATGTCGCGGAGAAGACTGTGTTTTGTTCGTTCATTTTTTGAAGTTTGAGGCGGCACTGATGTTTTGAAGGTTAAGCGTTCGGGCGTTCGGCGCTCACCGAGCGGTTCATGAGCCAGCGGTAGACCCACAGGAGCGTGAAGCCTGCAGTGGATACTATGATGCCCATGATATAACCGATGCTGTAATTGTGGTGGCACCAGAAGATGATCCAGCCAGCTGCGGCACCGAAGACGGCGTTCCAGGCGTTGCGAATCGCGGAGTTGCTCGAAGTGATCGATCCGACATCCTTTTCAGGAGCTTTTTTGTAAACCATGATATCAACGGCGCCATACAGCGGTGCGACCACTGTTGCGACAAGCGAGAGGGCGATGAGGCCGGCCTTGTCTCCCACATTCATCGCCATGACGAAACAGGCGATCTGGCCGATGAAAAATATGGTGGCCACCTTGATGGCACCCCACCGGTCGATCAGCCAGCCGGTCGGGTAGGCCAGCGCGATGTTGAGAAGCCCCGCCCAGGAGAGTGCCTCGAAGATTTCCTGACGCTCGAGTCCCAGGGTTTCCTTGGCCCAGAACCAGAGCCAGGCGTTCTGCATGACGAAGTAGCCGTTGACCAAGGCCACCCCCGCCATGAGCACGAAGATTCGCTTGTCCGCTGCGGCAACTTTGAAGGTGGACCAGA
>JBIIUB010000152.1:0-3264 GCA_044340205.1 Terrimicrobiaceae bacterium | reverse complement strand
GAGCGCTCGGCAAAGGCATCGGCGCGATAAATGTCGCTGCACCAGTTCCAGACATTGCCACCCATGTCGTAAAGCCCGTAGCCATTCGCGGGAAAGGAGCCGACCGGCGAAGTTCCTGCGAATCCGTCCGAGGCGTCGTTACGGTATGGAAATTGACCCGTCCAGCGATTCAGCATGAAGCGCCCGCCGGGCCGTTCCTCGTTGCCCCAAGCGTAGCGTTTTCCCTCATCACCTCCAGCAGCCGCAAATTCCCACTCCGCCTCCGTGGGAAGGCGCTTCCCGGCCCATGCAGCATAGGCATTCGCATCCTCCCAAGCGATGTGGACTACCGGATGATTCTCCCTGCCCGCAATGCTGCTGCCGGGGCCTTCGGGATGTGACCACGAGGCGCCATGCGTCCATCGCCACCATGCGGACAGATCGCGTAAATCCACCGGGCCCTTGGTGGGTTGAAAAACCAAAGACCCGGGCGCAAGCACATCTGCAGGCGGTTTAAGGGTGCCCGGCGGGACTTGCTTTCTCATTTCTTCCCAATCCACAGCACGCTCGGCGATGGTTACATAGCCAGTCGCTTTTACGAATTTCGAGAACTCGGCATTCGTGACCGGGTGGATGTCCAAAAAGAACGGCTTCACCTTTACGCGATGCGCCGGCCGCTCGTTGGGAAACGCATAGTCGGCATCCGAGCCCATCAGAAATTCCCCGCCAGGTATCAGAACCATGCCGTCCGTTAGTGGCGCTGGCTGGCATCCGAAAAAGAGAAGAGCCGCCAATGCGAAAGTGAGTGGGAATATTTTCACGAGGATTTGTTCAGGTGGAGCGGCGCGGAGGTCATGAGAATAACGAAAAAACGCGCCCTTGTGAATTCATCCACAGCCCACGCTGGAAGGTAAACATCGATCGCGGAAGCCAGGGTTGCAAGAGCCGTCACTTTGTCGATGTCGTTGGCACACATGATGCTGAGCATTTCCACAAACCCTCAGCACAATGAAAAAAACAATCATTACCTGCCTGGGTGTTTCCTCCATTGCATTGACCGGCGTTTTTTATGCCGACCAAGCCTCCAGCCGGAAACACACATCACCCGTCAACACACAACCCGCCGACGCCAGCGTCGGAATTCCAGCCGCCTCAGATTCCAGCGGCGCCACGCTGAAATCTACGCAGTGACCGTATCGATGGATGCCGCACTCACAACAAACGCGCAGCTCGATGGAGGACTATTCCGCTCACAGGCACCATTCCCGCCAAGGGCTACTACCTGATCGCCCTTGCAGGTGGCGACTACGCCTACGATCTGCCAAAAGCCGACGCTTCGGGCTCCTACGACCTCGCCGCCAAGCAAGGAAAAGTCGCCCTCGTGAGAACCGCGACGCCGCTGGCCGTGGCATCACCCCTCGGTCTGGCGAATCTCCGTGACTTCGTTGGCTACGGCAACGCCTACGCCGACGCGCGCAACTCCGCCACACCGGTCACACTCCGCAATAAACAACTCCTGCCAAAGCCCCGCCGGTAAAAGACGCCTCACCCCCAGCCCATGCAGCCTGGCCCAATCGTAAACTGGGAGGGACATCCTCCGGCATGTCCCATTTCTCTCGATGCGCGTGGCCACCTCATCGATGACCAACCACACCCTGCGCCTACGCAACCGAGACGGTCGCGCTCCCCTCCTTCACGCGGCAGCACGCCGTCGCGGGTCGCTGGGAAAGTAATTGTTTACTTCCCTTATACGACTTTGATCATATTTGTTTCGATGCGTTCGCACATTTTGCCGTTTCTGTTTTGGCGCTGCCTTTTCCACGTATTGGCAGTAATTCTTTTTGCGGCGACGCTGGAAAAAGCCCAAGCCAATCTTGTGTTGTCAAATGTCCCAGCCAACTCCAATGGGGGCACCACGCTGAACGCTACCGACTACAAGGCGCTTCTTTTCACCAGCGGCCCTGATGCCACAGAAATCGTCTCGCTTGCTCTGGGATTGAATCCGATTAGCTCTTCCAACATTCCTTCTACCGCAAAAGTGGAAATCTCCCTTTGGTCAACCACCCTCAACGCCACTGTTTTGGAACCGGATGTTCAACTCGCAACCACGGGACTTCAAACAGTCAACATGTCCAGTCTCCAAGGACTCTACACCTTCCAAGATGCTTTCTCTGGAGGCGGCTTTTCAATGGCAGCCCAGACTTCCTATGCCTTGATCCTCACCTCCGATGCCAGCGGTATTAAATGGGCCAACAAAAACCATACCTCGCCGGTGGGTTCCTCCGGGTTCACTTACAACAACTTCCTCGGAAGCTCAAATGCCGGCGCGGATTGGACCACCGCGCCATCAATGCATAATGCCGTTTCGATGGAAGTGAACATCGTTCCCGAGCCATCCACAGCGATGCTGTTCTGCACCATTGCGGGGTTCGTGGCCTTGTGCCTGCGCAACCGGGACGCTCGCGCTCCCCTCGCTCGCGCAGCGACGCCCGAAAGCAACTCGTAGAGTCTGTAGTCGCGAAGGGCGATGGGGTGAACACCCCAGCCATAAAAAACAAGCGCCCGCCTTGGAAGTGCTATGATGTCGTATGAAAAAAACGACTGATCGATTGATTGTTTGCGGCACGGATTTTTCTGAAAATTCCGCAGAGGGTATTGCCGCCGCCGCCGCCGTGGCTGGACGATTTCACAAGCCGCTCACGCTTCTGCATGTGGCAGACCAATTCAATGCGCACTGCGATACGAAGGCAGAGGAAACCCGGTATCTGCAGCCGGCCCGCGAGAAGTTGAAGCACGCTATCGAATCCGCATCTTCAAGTTTGGAGCGCGTCAGCGGGGAGGTTTTGCATGGCCAGTATGCCGAGGATGCCCTCGTCGATTTCGCATCCAAAAACCCCGTGGATTTGCTCGTGGTTTCAGCAGTGAGCAAGACGGCGTATGATCGTTGGACGCTCGGGAGTGTCTCCGAAGAAATATCGGAAGCCGCTCCCGTGCCCACGCTCACTGTCCGCTCAGCCAAGCCATTCGAGTCATGGGCGCGCGGCGAGCGGGCGTTGAGGGTTTTTGTCGCGGCGGACTTCTCGCCTTCTTCGGAAGCCGCCTTGCACTGGGTCGGCAAATTGCGGGAGATCGGTCCGTGTGAAGTGGTGCTGGGTCATGTGAACTCTCCGTATCGCGAAGAAAAGCGCCTCGGCCTTTGCGACTCACAGGAATCAAATGAAAACCAGCCCACCGTCCAGGCGATACTTGAGCGGGATTTACGGGAAAAGGCTTCGGCGATTTTTG
>JBIIUB010000015.1:0-38798 GCA_044340205.1 Terrimicrobiaceae bacterium | reverse complement strand
TTGCTCAAGATGTGACGAAGTCCACCAGCGACCTCGCCCTCTACAATACAGAACTGTCCCAATTGAAAGGCCAGCTCAACTTGATGTTGAGTGAAGAGTTCAACGGCATCAGCCTCTTTAGTTCGGGTGCAAATCCATCCACAAACACCGCTGCTTTTGATGATGATGCAACCCTCACAGTTGTGACCTCACACGATGGAAACCAAACAGTTGGTATCACTCAGGTCGACTTGAACCAGATCGTGTTTGATATCACCGACACTGCTTCGGCAAGCAGTTACATGGATATCAGCACAACTGTCAAAGCTCAGGATGCAGTGGAAGATATCCAGACAGCGATCCAGAAACTCGCCACAATCCGTGCCAACAACGGAGCTGAGCAGTCCCGCCTGACCTTCGCCGCGGACATGCTCGCAGTGAATAAGACGAACCTCGAAGCCGCCAACAGCCGCATCCTCGATGTGGATGTTGCCGACGAGAGCACGAAACTCGCCCGCTACAACATCCTGCAGCAGGCCGGCACGGCGATGCTCGCCCAGGCGAACCAGTCGACCCAGTCGATTCTTCGACTGATCAGCTAAAGCTGACTGTAAGTTAAGATTGATATCAAATGATTCAGAGGCTCTCCCGCGAGGGAGAGCCTCTTGTTTTTTCTAAAAAACCTTTGCCCCGCATGGTGGCGGACTGGTTGATTGGTAGCATCGATGGATGACTCGAAGTTTGAGCTTGTGGACAATGCCCGCGTGGGGCTTCAGCACTTTTCGCTGGAGAGGTTGAAGACCATTGCCCCGACCTTCCGCGAGAGGTCTGCTCAGAGATTGGCTTGTGTGGAATTGATCGCCGAGAAGGAGCGTGAACTGGCGCGGTTACAAATGGGCGCTGTCTCTCGCAAAGCTTCTCTGGCATTGGTTCTGGCGACTATTGCGGTCGCCTGGCCTCTCCTTGTGTTGGCGGCTTGGATTTACTTTCAGCCTCTTTTGAAAAAGCCGGAGCCGGCTCCAGTTAAGCCAATCACTGTTGTCCGTCCACTTCCCTCTCCAACATCAACCCCCGAGCTTCCCGAACCCGATTCAACTCCGGAGCCTTTGCCGGCGGCGCTTGGCGAGTTGCCGGCTACGCCTGGCGGGGGCTAAAGAGCTCGTGGGCTAGGACGCTCAGGCAATAAATCGCGGCTGTTTCAGTCCGCAGAATGATTGGGCCGAGTGTCACAGGTTGGCATCCGCGGCTCTTCGCAAGGGCGATTTCGGCAGGTGTAAAGTCCCCCTCGGGGCCTACAAAAATCGTCACGCGTTTAGGAATCTTGCCGTATTCGGCAAGGACGGTCTTGATGGGCCGCGCGTCAGGTTGCAGCGAGGCGATGAGATGGAGTTCTCCTTTGTCCAGGCGCTCAGAAAAGGTCTTTGGTGAGATCGGATCGGCGACTTCCGGCAGATGGTTTTGTCCACACTGCTTGCAGGCCTCCAAGGCAATGGCGCTCCACTTTTCGCGCTTCTTGGTGGCTTCACTCGAGTCGATCTGAACAATCGTTCTGTCCGAGAGCAATGGAACGATGCGCGCCGCGCCGAGTTCCACGGCTTTCTGGACGATGAGGTCCATGTTTTTTCCCTTGGGCACGGCCTGCGCAAGGGTGATGGCACAGGGCGGTGGAGGTGTTGTCGCGGTCGATGAGATTTTTAATTTTGCCTTGGATCCGGCGGTGGCGGCGATCACGGCTTGGCCTTCACGACCTGCGCCGTCGAAGACCGTAACGCGATCTCCCTCCGAGAGGCGGAGGACATTGAGGCAATGGTGGGATTCCTCCGCATCGAGTGTGGCGGATTCCCAGTTTTCAGGACGGAGATAAAAGCGGTGCATATTTTTTGAAAATGTATTCGCGCAGGGCTTCGTGCCAGTGGCGTGGCGTGATGCCGGTCGCGGCTGCGAGCTTGCGCGTGGAGAGAATCGAAAAAACGGGGCGCGGTGCAATGAATTGTTTCATGTCCGCAAGCCGGATTGATTCAACGCGCGAAGTTCTAAGCGGCAAGCCGGCCTCTGAGGCGAATTCGAGAGTCTTTGCTCCATATTCCTGCCATGAGCACTCGCCACTGTTGCAGGCGTGATAGAGACCTCCCGCAAGCGAGGGATCAAAAAAAACCTCGAGCCACTTGGCTGTGTCTTCGGCCGATGTCGGGCAGGAAATTTTATCTGCGATTGCCTCCACCCGCTCGTCGCGAAGCGCGCGTTCGATGAGCGAATCCGGGAAGGCAGGTTTCGATTGGCCGAAAACCCAGGAAACTCTCACGACCATGTGCTGCGGACTACGGGCGAGCACTTGCTCTTCCCCCTCCCGCTTTGTGGCTCCATACCAACCAAGAGGCGAGGGGAGATCCTCCTCCGTGTAGGCCGTGCGTTTTTTGCCGTCGAAAACATAGTCCGTGCTGAAATGAATCAATCGGGCCCCGCGCTGCGATGCGCAGTCAGCCATGATTCCCGGCGCAAGCGCATTAACGGCCCGCGCCTCTTCGCGGGCAGTCTCGCAGCGGTCCACATTCGTCAAGCCCGTGCCATTCACAAGCACATCGAACTCGTGAAGGTCGAGCAACCTTCGGAGGGAATCCAAATCCGATACATCCAGAGAAGGACGGGCAAGTCCGGACACTTCGTGCGTTGAAGCCCATGTGGACATCAGCGAGGCGGCGAGTCTGCCGCGCGAACCAAGAACCAAAATACGACGCTTTGTTTCAGACATGTAAAAAATTCAAGTCCGGCATTTTTATTCTTGCAAAAAAGATTTGTCCCTTCATTTTACACAACCCTTATTCAATAGGAAAAATTTATGGCATACGCAGTCATCCAAACAGGCGGGAAACAATACCGCGTTGAATCCGGCAATGAGATCGAGGTCGAGAAACTCGACATCGAACCCGGCGCGGCTCTTGAAATCTCAGAAGTCCTGCTCGTCTCGGACGGTGGCAATCTTCATGTTGGCACGCCCTTCGTCGCCGGCGCTTCGGTGAAAGCAACCGTGGTTGATCAATTCAAAGACGACAAGGTCATTGCTTTCAAATTCCGCCGCCGCAAAGGCTACCACCGCACGGTCGGCCATCGCCGCCGTCTCACCACACTCAAAATCGAATCCATCTCAACAAAGTAACTTTTTATGGCTCATAAAAAAGGACAAGGCAGCGTCAAAAACGGACGCGACAGTATCAGCAAGCGCCTCGGCGTGAAAAAATTCGGCGGTGAGTCGGTCATTGCCGGCAACATCATCCTCCGCCAGCGCGGAACCAAATTCGAGCCCGGCAGCAATGTCGGTCTCGGTCGTGATTACACGATCTGGGCCCTCGTGGACGGTCATGTCAAATTCGACCGCAACGGCCGCCGCGTGAATGTGGTGCCAGTTTCTGCAAACTAACCCGCCTTACAATCAGTCAATTTGAAAACGCGCCGACTCGTTCGGCGCGTTTTTCTTTTTTCAGGAAACCTTCCCTCGCCCCTTTGCCCAATTAGCTCGCAAGCCGCGTCCCCCCAAGCATAGTATCAATACCATGGACAGCAGATTGGATGAGATCGCGAAGGGAATTCTTGCCTCTTACGAAGAGGTGGGCGGGTTGAACAATACGGATCGTCACAATCTCCCATCCAAACGCGCGTTAGATAACCTCTGCGAACAGTTGCTCCAATTTTTGTTTCCTGGATTCCATGACGAACGACCGATTCATAAAAACGAATTGGCGCTGATCACCGGCGAACGCCTCCGCGCCTTGGCGGTGCAGTTTGAAGACCAGATTGGAAAAAGCCTTTTGGTCACAAATCCCGAAGCCCCGGCATCGCTCGCGAACGAAGTGCTGATGCGGTTTCTCGGGAGTCTTCCTGAGGTGAGGGAATTGTTGAGGACCGATATTCTCGCCGCCTACGAGGGCGATCCCGCCGCTGTGAGCAGCGAGGAAATCATTCTTTCTTACCCTTTTCTCGAAGCCATCGCCATCCAGCGCTGTGCCCATGTTCTCTACCGCGAAAGCGTGCCTCTTCTGCCACGCATGATGACCGAGTGGGCCCACACACGCACCGGCATCGACATTCATCCCGGCGCGGAGATCGGGGAGTATTTTTTCATCGATCATGGCACCGGCGTGGTCATTGGCGAAACCTGCCGCATCGGAAAACGGGTCAAGCTCTACCATGGAGTGACCCTCGGAGCCCGCAGCTTTGCCAAGGATGATTCCGGCCAAATCGTGAAGGGGGGAAAACGCCATCCCGAGGTTGGCGACCGCGTCACAATCTACCCAAATTCCACAATTTTGGGTGGAGAGACTTTGATTGGTGATCGTAGCACCATCGGCGCCAATGTTTTCCTGATGCAGAGCGTTCCGTCTGACTCGCTGGTGGTTTACGAGGAGAAACAATTGCGTATCCTTAATAAATCCAAACGCACCGCATCCGAGGAAATCGAATGGTTTATTTAGATCACAACGCCACCACACCCCTGGCCCCCGAGGCCAAGGAGGCCATGTTGCCTTTTCTTGACGGGGAGTATGGAAATCCTTCGTCCATACACTCGGCCGGGCGGCGTGCTCGGGCGGCGGTGGATGATGCGCGCGACCGCATGGCCTCGTTGCTTGGAGCCAAAGCGCACGAGATCATTTTCACAGGCGGCGGCACGGAATCCTGCAATCTTGGGCTTATCGGCATCGCCCGCGCCCACGCAGTGCGAGGCAAACACATCATCATATCCGCAGTGGAGCATCATGCCGTCCTCCACGCTGCCGAGCATTTGCAGCATTTTGAGGGCTTCGAGGTCACTTTGCTCCCTGTGGATTCCGCTGGAGTGGTCGATCCCGCGCTTCTCGCCCGCCTGATTCGAAAGGAGACGACCGTTGTCTCCATCATGCATGCCAACAATGAAACCGGAGCCATCCAACCGCTTGAGGAAATTGCCGCCGTCTGTGCAGAACGTGGCGTGTTTTTTCATACCGATGCCGTCCAGACATTCGGAAAAATCCCTGTCGGGACCGCGTTGCCCGGTCTCTCGGCGGTTTCGATTGCCGCCCACAAGTTCTATGGTCCCAAGGGCGTGGGCGCACTCTATCTTCGCGCCGGCATCGCGCTTTCGCGCACGGTCTATGGTGGATCGCATGAAAACTCCCGCCGTCCGGGAACGGAAAATGTCGCCGCCATCGTAGGAATGGCCGCCGCCGCCGAGACTGCCATTTCCCGCGCCGCAGAGGATGCCGAGCGTCTCGCCCCGCTTCGTGAGAGGCTCTGGGAGGGGATTCGTTCCGCTTGTCCACAATCCATTCGAAATGGCGACCCCGCCCGCTCTCTTGCCAATACTCTGAATGTGAGCTTCCCAGGAGCCGATGGGGAATCGCTTTTGATGGGGCTTGATTTGGAAGGCGTCTGCGTCTCCAGCGGTTCCGCATGCATGGTCGGCTCAATTCAGGCGTCGCATGTTCTCATCGCCATGGGAGTGGATTCGCGGACGGCATTGGCCACGGTGCGTTTTTCCATGGGACATTCCACAACGGAAGAGTCCATCGACCTGGCCGCCGCTGCCGTGGGACGGGTGGCAAAACTTCAACCTGCCTTGGCTGCGTGAAATACAAACAACTCGTCATGGATTTCGGTCGTTCAGTCATGAGGCGCGTTCGCTCCTCGCCGGATGATCTTGCTGTTCCGAGGCGGAAAACCCGTCTGCGTCACGATCCGTTGCTCGAGGATTTTGCAAACCAGCTTCTCAAGTCAGTTGGATGCCGCCACCTCCAAGTTCGCGTCTTCTGGAACCCCGGGCTTCGCACCACGGCTGGACTGGCCGTCTGGAGCGATCGCATGGTGGTTTTGAACCCGAAGCTCTTGGAGGTTTCTGCCGCAGAGGTTCAACGCACATTGCGCCACGAGTTGGCTCATCTTCTGGCGAAGCACCGCGTTGGTCGTCACCGTATCGAAGCCCATGGCGAGGAGTGGCATCAGGCCTGCGCAGATCTTGGAATTCCCAATGAGGCGCGTTGCCATGATCTCCCGTTCAAACGCCGCCGCGTCATGCGGAAGTTTTTCTACGCCTGCCCCGAGTGCTCCACGATCCTTGCCCGCGTGAAGATTCTCCGTCGCAAGGCCGCCTGCATCAAATGCTGCCGCAAGCACAATGGCGGAAAATACCACGAGCGCTTTCGTTTCCGTCCCATCGAGCGTTCACAGACGGTCGCCGCTTGAGCAGGCCGAGTGCTCAGCCTCCGAGGTTACACATTGAAGCGAAATTCCACGACATCGCCGTCTTGGACGACATACTCCTTGCCTTCGAGGCGGAGTTTTCCGGCTTCGCGGGCTTTCGCTTCGGAACCGAGGGTGATGAGATCCTCAAAGGAAACGATCTGTGCCGCGATGAATCCACGCTCAAAGTCGCTGTGGATGACGCCTGCTGCGGCAGGGGCTTTATCTCCCGTGTTGATCGTCCATGCCCGGCTTTCCTTCGGGCCGGTGGTCAGATAGGTGCGGAGGCCGAGGAGGTGGTAGGCGGCGCGGATGAGTTGGCTCACACCACTGTCCTTGACGCCCAGTCCCGCGAGAAACTCAGCCGCCTCCTCCGCCGGAAGTTCGGCGAGTTCGCTTTCGATTTGGGCGCTGATGACCACGGCTTCGCAACCCAGATGCTCGGCCGCATATTCGCGCACGGCTTTCACATGTTTCGCTGCCGCAGAGTCTCCATCCAGATGGGAGAGGTCGTTTTCCCCGACATTGCAGGCGAAAAGGGTCGGCTTCGAGGTGAGGAGGAAAAATCCGCGCAGGAGTTCTTTTTCATCCGCGCTGAGATCCGCCGTGAGTGCGGGTTTGCCCGAATCCAGGTGGGGAATGAGTTTCTCCGCCAGGGCGAGTTCGGCCTTGGCTGTTTTGTCTCCGCTGCGGGCGCCTTTTTGGTTTCGCTCCGCGCGTTTCTTTACCGCTCCAAGGTCGGCGAGAATGAGTTCGGTATTGATAACCTCGATGTCGCGCACCGGATCCACTGTGCCTGAGACATGGTGAATGTCTTCGCTTTCAAAGCAGCGAACGACTTGAATGATCGCATCGACCTCCCGGATGTGGCTAAGAAATTGGTTGCCCAGCCCCTCGCCCTCGCTGGCTCCGGCCACGAGCCCGGCGATATCCACAAACTCGATGGCGGCCGGGAGGATTTTTTCGGACTTCGAAAGCTCGGCCAGCTTCTGCAAGCGGTCGTCGGGCACATTCACGATGCCAACATTCGGCTCGATCGTGCAGAAGGGGAAATTGGCAGCCTGGGCCTTGCGGGTGCGGGTGACGGCGTTGAAGAGAGTTGATTTTCCCACATTCGGGAGCCCGACGATTCCTGTTTTGAGCATAGGTGCGGGAGGTTAGACAGGCCTTTGCAAAAAGGAAAAAACTTCTTTTCGAGGCATCAGCGCCGGAGGCGTCGGATCGTGTCTCTCACCGAGTCGATGGCGGATTCTATTTCGGCGCGGAGTTGCATGCCCGAGATGGTGTTTGAGCCGAAAGCCTCGGCCGTGGTGCGTTCCAAGCGGTCGTTTGTGGCTACCGTCACCTCGTGATCCTTAGCATACTTTGCGGCAAGCCGCTCGATGATGGAGTCCGCCGTCTGGCCCGACTTGGAATAAAAAACTGCAATCCCATGCGGGGTGCCATCGCTCGAGGCCTTCACGCCCTTGCCATCGAAAACCACGGCAACCGTCCACTCTGTGTTGTCCTGCAATCCGGTGAGTCTCTTAACCAGTTCCTCCCGTGCAGCAGCGGTGTTGCGGGCATGCATGGCAGCGAGGTCCGGCCAGTCGAAAATCATGCTGTGTCCGTCAACGAGCAGGATTTTTTGCTTCATGAAAACTGGGGCTTACTTGGCATCAGGCAGGACCTTCGCGCTGAGGCGCTCTATGCCTGCGCGGGCGAAGGTGCTGGCGGGATATTTTTTCCGTGCCTGCAAATACCAAGCCAGGGATGCGCCAGGTTGGTCCTGATTCTCCAATGCCTCGGCCTTGGCGAGTGTCTGAACAAAATCCGCCGCCTGGGTGGTCAGGGTCGCTCGGAGTTGGTTCAATTCGCTGTCGTCTGGAAATTCTTTTTGCGCCGCCTGCACGCTCTCCCAAGCTCCCGCCGGGTCGCCGCGTCCTGCGATTTCTTGCGCCTTCAAAATAGCTCCTTCAACAGTGGCCATGCGCTGGAGGACATCGTTGAGCTCTTTTTGTTTCTCGGGATACATGGCGGCTGCGACAATGAAGCGGAGTTTGTCGTTGTAAATCTGGCGGTGGTTTTTCTGGCTCAGCAAGCGGTCGAAATCATTCATTGCCTGCTGCTGAACATCCGACTGCGTGAAAATTGTGTTCCCCACCTCGGCAAGGGCGGGATTGCGGGGCCAGATTTGAGCCGCAGAGCGAAGTTCGGCCTCCATCGCGGACTTGTCCCCCGAGACGGCGGCATTCCGGGCCTTGGCCAGATGCATCGCGCTGATGGTTTTCGCGGTTTCAATTTTGGCCAGTGGTTTGCTGGTGTCGAAATCCTTGGCCATACCCTCAATTTCGTTCACCAACTTCTCGGCGCGAGTGAGGTCGTTCACTTCCAAGGCGGCCAGTAGCTCGTTGGTTTTTTGGGAGTATTCCAGCGCGCGCCGTTTTGCCTCCCTCGGCAGCAGTCGGACGCTGGGCATGTATTCGCCGAGGGCGAATGTTTCCGCAAGTCGCTCTGTGGCACTCTGTAGTTCGCCTTGCTCCAGAAGGAACTTGTAGGCTTCCACGCCTTCGTTGATGTCGCGGATCGCTTCATTGGCGAGGCTGTCGATCTGGCTCAATGAGCTGACGAGTTTGCTGATCGTCTGCGCGGCGCTGGCTGCGCCTCCGGTGAGGCTTTCGATGCCGAAATTTTCAATTCCAAGTTTGGCACCTTTGGCGGAGAACGAGCTTCCAGATCTTGCCGTCGGCGTTCCGTTGTAGATGTTCACATTCGTCCCGTTTCCTCCAGCGCCGGCTCCGACGGCGGCATCATGGTCCATGACACCTGCGGTGGCCGCGATTTGAGGATTCAATTCCCCTGTGATCTTCGCCTGGCCTGCGTCCTTGTTTGTCGGCAGGGAGTCGACCATTTTTTTGTAGATGGCGATTGAGTTGTCTCCATCCGTGTAGATCGCGCGGTAAAAACGGTTCGCGATGATGACATGCTCGAAGCGGCGCGTGGCGAAATACTGCATGATGAGCGCCTGGAGATGCCCCTTCGTGTTGATCTCGATGGCTGCGATGCGGAGTTTGTTGTTCTCGATCGTCTGGGCCACATCGGAAAGTTCGCGACTGGCGGTGGCCAATCTGGCGTCCCGTTCGATTTTTTGATTCTCCTTCGCCACATCCGTGTCCTTCGAACTGGTCGAAATCCCAAGGTTCGAATTTTTCGCCGCCATTTCCCTGTTCCACTCGGCTGAGGAGCGCTGCTTCTCAAGCGTCGCATTCTCCCGTTTCAGTTTTTCAATGGTGGCGAGACTTGTTTGAGCCGCATAAATCGCATCTGACATCGTTCGGCACAGGTTGGCATCGTCCTTGTATTCGGATGCCTTCTTGAGGAGCAAAAAAGCCGAGTTGATGTTTTGCTTGGTGGCGTTGCCCGGTGCAAGAAGGTCCAGAATGCGATCAATCGTCTCGCGATAGGCCACATCCGCCCTGTCGGTGGCCGCAGGCGCATTGAGGTATTTCTCAAAGCGCGCTCGGAATAAACGGTTGTTGTTAATGTTCCAAAGCTTCCCGTCGTAGCTCATCACCTCGCTGCCGGGGTCGAAGGCCGGGACATCCCGCCCGATGAAGCCTTCGTTCATTTGGGGAGGTCGGGCACCGCCGGTGGCGGCCTGCGAGTCTCCAAGTGCCCTATCTTGCGCTGATGCTGTTAGGGCGATTGATGAAATGGCAACGCAGGTTGTGAGGAGGGATTTCATGATTTCGTGACCTTTCGTGTGCGAAGGATTCCCTTCTCATCCACTTCCAGAATGAAAACCAACTTCTGTTCCTTTTGGATATTCATCGATTGGAACTCCGGCGTGACGAGGACTGGGATGATGTTTTCATCGGTCTCTACAGCGATCAGGCGACCGGAATCCGGCGACCAGGCAAGGGATTCGGAGACGGTTCCTTCGAGTTTGTAGATGTTTCCCCGGAGGCTGTTGGCGCTTGCGAGGTAGGACTCGACATCCAGCGGTGGTGTCGTTCGGGTGGAGTTGTCCTCCTTGGAGCTCAGTAAGTGAAAACCTGCAAATAAGAGAACACCACATGTGATGAGTCCAACGAGCCAACCTGCGCGCGGAGGGGATTTGCGTTTGCGTGCCATGAATGTTTGTAGTCCTTGCCGCTTCTTTCATCAAGGCGCTCTTTTTCAGCAAATGGCAGGGATTTTTGACACGGATGACTCGTCCGTCATAGTCTGTGTCCGCATCCCATGCTGAATTTCCTCATCCGCCGCTCGCTCGTCAGTGTGCTGCTCCTTTTTTGCATCAGCCTCGTATCGTTTTTCATGATCACGCTGGCTCCGGGCAGCCCTTATCCGTGGGGGGAACTCAACCCGAAGATCACGCCGCAGGTGAAGGAAATGTTTCGCAAGAAATTCCATCTCGACAGGCCTCTCTACGAGCAATACTGGCTCAACATGAGGGATCTCTTCACGGGCGAGCTTCGCAGCATCAAGGACGACCGTCCTGTGCTGGCAAGGATCGCCGAACGCCTTCCCGCAACGGTTTTGCTCAATGTCGCCGCCATCACCTTGTCTCTCACATTTGGCCTTCTGATCGGTGTCTTCTGCGCGCGGTATGCGGGAACTCCGGCGGATACCCTAACCTCGTTCGGGGTGTTTGTGTTCATCGCCGTGCCGACTTTTTGGATCGCGAATCTGGCCCTCATTGGACTGGTGAAATACGCCGCCGTGCCAGTGCTGGGCACGCAATCCTACGGCATAGCTTTTCCGAATGCCGCTGCACTCTGCCTCGACCGCATCTGGCATATTGCGCTGCCAGCGACCATCCTCTCACTCGGCGGCATCGCCGTGCAATCGCGCTATGTCCGCGCCAGCATGCTCGAAACCCTGCGCGAAGGGTATGTGCGCACCGCACGCGCCAAGGGACTCGATGAGGATACGATTTTTTACAAACACGCCCTCAGAAATTCCATTCGTCCACTCATCACTGGTATCGGAGGACTTCTCCCCGCGCTCATCGGCGGCTCGGTGATCGTTGAAACCATCTTTGCCTATCCTGGCATGGGGCGTCTAGGTTACGAGGCCGTGCTGGAGCGGGATTATCCAACGCTCGTTGCCCTCAATTTCATCGTGGCCGCGCTCGTCCTTTTTGGAAATTTGATCTCGGACCTTCTCTACGCGGTCGTCGATCCGCGCGTGAGATTGGAATAGGATTTCATTGGCCGGGAGCGGGCATCGCGATAGCGTTTTATTCATGAAATCAGCACTCGATTGGAAGTCCGCGTTGCAATTTGAGGATATCCGCTACGAAAAAGCGGAGGGCATAGCCAAGATCACCATCAATCGCCCCGAGCGGCGGAATGCATTTCGCCCGCTCACGGTGGATGAGATGCGCAAGGCGCTGCAGGACGCGCGAGATGACTCCTCGATTGGTGTCGTTATTTTAACTGGCGAGGGCGAGTTGGCTTTCTGCTCCGGCGGTGACCAAAAAATCCGTGGCGACGCTGGGTATTCCGATTCAGGGGGAGTGGAGCGTTTGAATGTGCTCGATTTTCAACGGGAGATCCGCACCTGCCCGAAACCGGTCATCGCCATGGTGGCGGGATGGGCTGTCGGCGGTGGACATGTGCTTCATGTGATGTGCGACCTGACGATCGCCGCCGAGAATGCCAAGTTCGGCCAGACCGGTCCGCGCGTGGGGTCGTTCGATGGCGGATTCGGCGCAAGCTATCTGGCGCGGATCGTTGGTCAAAAAAAAGCCCGCGAGATCTGGTTTTTGTGTCGCACTTATGACGCCAAGCAGGCGCTCGAGATGGGTCTCGTGAACACCGTCGTTCCCTACGAGGAACTCGAAATCGAAACCGTGAAATGGTGCCGCGAGATCCTTGAAAAGTCGCCGCTCGCCATCCGCTGCCTCAAAGCGGCGCTCAATGCCGATTGCGATGGCCAAAGCGGGCTACAGGAACTCGCCGGCAATGCCACTTTGCTCTACTACATGACCGAGGAGGGCCAGGAGGGGAGAAATGCTTTTGTTGAAAAACGCAAACCCGACTTCGGGAAATTTCCCAAGCGTCCGTGAGCGCCGCCGCACCAAGTCCCCTCAAGGCATGGGTGATGGCCAGTCGGCCGAAAACCCTCTTCGCGTCGATCTCACCGGTGCTTCTCGGGACGGCGCTCGCCTACTCCCGGGGTCTTGGTGATGGAGTCGCCGCCTTTCTCGCATTTGTCGGGGCGGTCTTTATCCAGATCGGCACAAACCTGGCGAATGATTACTGGGATGCAAAAAAAGGCGCCGATCGCCCTGATCGCCTTGGCCCGGTGAGGGTCACATCAAGCGGCCTTCTGAAGCCGCAGACCGTCTTTTTGGGAATGTTGATCTGTTTCGCAGTAGCCTGCCTTGCCGGGCTGTGCCTCATCGCGCGGGCGGGTTGGCCGGTTGCCGTCATTGGAATCGTCTCGATTCTCTGCGGCATCCTTTACACCGCCGGTCCCTTTCCGCTGGCCTACCTGGGGCTGGGGGATGTCTTCACCTTTTTGTTTTTTGGCCTGGTGGCGACTTCCGGAACCTATTTTGTCGAGGCGAAGGAATTTTCCACGACATCCCTCCTTCTCGGCACCGTGCCGGGATTTTACTCGGTCGTCTTAATCGCTCTGAACAATCTGCGGGATCGCGAGTCCGACCTCCTCTCAAATAAAAAAACTCTCGCCGTGCGCTTCGGTGCCGATTTCGCCCGCTGGGAGATTGTCTTCTGTCTCTTTGCTCCCTGTGTGGTTCCTTTCTGGCTCTGGCGCGACGGCCTCCTGGAATGGTGGATGGCGCTCGTCTGCCTGGCTCCCGCCATCGTGCACGGCCTTGCGGTGGGCTTGGCCGTTTTTCGCATTCGTGACATGAGAGAAATCAACAAGTTTTTCCCTCTCACCGCGAATGCCAGTCTCTCGATGGCGGTGGTTATTTCCCTGTTTCTCTTAACGCGAAAATGAATCCCAGACCACGCGCTGAAGCCTCTTGGCGGAAGGGAATGGATTTTTTTCGATATACACTTCCCATGTCCGGCGGTGGGACTCGGAAAGGGATTCTCGTTCGCCTTGAAAAACCAGATGGCACCGTAGGGTGGGGGGATGCCGCTCCGCTTCCAAGTTGGAGCATCGAGACTGTCGATGCCGTCGAGGCGTTCATTAAGGCAGGCAAGAGCGAGGACGAGGCTCCATCATCGCTCGTTTTTGCCCTCGAATCGGCGAGGGCTGCCATCCCGAAAACAGAAAGACACGCGATCCCGTTGAATGCCCTTCTCGATGGATTCCCGCAGGAAATTTTCGAGCGCGGGCAGGCGGCACTCGCAGGCGGGTGCGAATGCCTCAAAATCAAAACCGGCGGACTATCCCTCGACGAGTTGCCGTCCTTGATTGGCAGGCTTTCTTCCATGGCCAATGGTCGTTGCCGTTTTCGAATCGACCCCAATCGCGGATGGGATCTCGATTCCACTTTGCGCGTCGCGGAGTCGATCAAGAACCTTCCGGTGGACTATATCGAGGAACCTGTCGGCGATGTTTCCATGCTCCCGGGCTTGATTAAAAATTGCCCTGTTGGAATCGCCCTTGATGAGACCCTGCGCGAGATCACTCCCGGGAAATTGGCTGCCTACAAGGGCGCGGCGGCGCTTGTTCTCAAGCCAACGCTTATGGGTGGATTGAAGGTCTGCTCGGATTTTGCGCAGGCCGGCGCCTCCCTTGGCATGGTGCCTGTCGTGAGCGCCTGCTATGAGTCGGGCGTGGGTATTCAGGCCCTCGGCTTCTTCGCAATGAGCCTGCCCTGCGCGGCGGCAGCGGGTTTGGATACCTACTCGCGACTGGAGCAGGATGTGCTTTGCGAGCGACTCGATTTGCGCGATTTTCAATTCCGCCCGAAAACACCGCCACCGGATGTTAACCTTTCAAAACTCTATCCTCTCTAAAGCCGCCACTTTTGGTGACGCTGTGGCCTTGCTGGATCGGGCCAGCGGTCGCGAGGTGCGATACTCCGAGTTGGCGTCTTTTTTAGCGGCCCGCTTGGAGGGGTGGCATTTGGAAAAAGACCGCCCCTTTGCCACATGGGCCGGACCTGATTTCAACCATGCCACGCTTTTGCTGGCCCTGCTGGCCGAGGATTGTCTGGTCGCGCCCTTGAGCCCGCGATTGCCTGAAGCCGAAGCCCTCCGCCGGGCGGAGTCCATTGGAGCCGGGGCTTTCTGGAAACCCGAGGGGCTGCACCAGTTTGTTCCCGGTCGGTCGCCGATAGCGCCGACTTCGGCAGGGACGGTGCTTTTCACCTCCGGTTCGAGCGGTTCGCCGCGTGCCGTGTGGCATGATTTGGAATCCCACATTGCCAATGCCTCGGGAGCTGCCGCAAGGATTCTTCTCGGTCCGGGTTGCGCGTGGTTGCTCTCGCTGCCCCTGAACCATGTGAGTGGCTTTTCCATTCTTATTCGCTGCCTGCTTGCCGGCGCGACGATTGTTTTTCCCGACAAGAATGCCCCTTTCAAAAAGCAAATCGAAGACCCTATGCTCACCCACATTTCTGTGGTTGGAGTTCAGTTACGGCGACTCCTTTCGGAGCGCGCATCCTTCGCCCGCTTGAAAGTCGTCCTTGCCGGGGGAGGGCCGATTGATGCGGGCCTTGTCTCGGATGCCATTGATGCCGGTGTGCCGCTTCATCTCACCTACGGCATGACCGAGGCGGCCTCGCAGATCACTACCAGCGAGCGTTTGCGGGGTGTGCCATCCGTTGTTCACGCAGGAAAATCACTGCCGGGACGCGAGGTTCAAATTTCGCCGGATGGCGAGATCCGCCTGCGAGGGGCGGTTTTGCCCAAGGCGATTTTTTCCGATGAGGGCCTGCGTCCTGCTTTGGATGACGATGCCTGGTTTTCGACAGGTGATTCCGGGAAATTCAATGCCGATGGAAATCTCGTCGTCAGCGGGCGGCGCAATCGCATGTTCATTTCCGGCGGAGAGAATATTTGCCCCGAGATGATCGAGGTTTTGTTAACCTCTCACCCGGATGTGCGCCGCGTGGTTGTCGTCGGAGTTCCTCACGAAGAATTCGGTGCCCGACCCGTGGCATTTGTGGCTGGCGATGTTGGTCACGACCGCTTGAGGGATTTTCTCAAATCCCGTCTCGAGAGCTTTTATGTGCCGGATGTTTTCCTGCCGTGGCCAGAGGAGGTTTCCACGGAGGATGCGAAAGTGGATTTTCTTTTCTTCAGCCGCCTTGCCCAATCCCTCCGACTTTGATAGCGAAGCCGAATGATTCGTCTTATCAAACTCTCTGCCGTCCTTTTTTGCGCAACTTTACTCGTCGGTTGTCTGTCCTCGCCGATTTCGAGTTCAGGCGGGATCGGGGCTGTCACAGTCCATGATACCAATGCGGATGCCGTCACCGCAGCCGCTCGGGATGTCTTCGCATCGCGCGGTTACACGCTCTCAGGTGTTGATTATCCGGACTCCATCTCGTTCGACAAACCCGCAGGCGGCTTTGGAAATGTCATGTGGGGCAGCTACGGGAACCCGCAAACTATCCGCGTCCGTTTGGCGATGGTGCCGATCCCAGGCACGGACAATATCCGCCTCAAGCCGAAAGTTTTTTCTGTCAGCGATGCGGGTGAGGCGGGTTTCGACAATGCCAGGCCTCTTTTCGGAATCTGGAATGCGGAATTCGGCCCCATGCTTAAGGACATAGCCCGCAAAGCTGGCGATTAGTTCTCCCTCGTTGACACGGCCTCTCCCTCTCTCTAAAAATCCACGAAATCAAATGAAGATCGCAGTCACCAAAGAAGCCCTGCTCGAAGGATTGCAACGAATCCAGAATGTCGTCAGCACACGCCCGACGCTTCCGATTCTCACCAATGCTCTCCTTGAGGCCGATGAATCCGGCCTGACCCTCACCACCACCGACCTCTCGGTTGGCATACGCTGCCGCGTCGAGGCCCGGGTCGAAAAGACCGGCGCGATCACCATACCGGCCCGAAAACTCGTTTCGATCATCCGCGAGTTGACGAATTCGGAAATCATTCTTGAGGTGGATGCCAAAAATGCGACCTCGATCCGTTGCGGCGCCAGCTTCTTCAAAATTTATGGCCTCCCCAAGGAGGAATACCCGGCTTTCCCGCACTTCGAGGAGGCCAGTTCGCTGACCATGAAGCAGTCCGAACTTAAGGACGGACTCCGCAAAACGGCCTACGCCATTTCGAGTGACGAGGCCCGATATGTTCTCAACGGCATTCTTTTTTCTCTCACAGAAAACAAACTCACACTGGTTGCGACCGATGGCCGCCGCTTGGCGCTTTTCGAAAGCGAATTGGAATTTCCCAAGAGCAACGAGAGGGACTTCATTCTGCCAACCAAAGCTGTCACCGAACTCCAACGCCTCCTTGGCGAGGAAGGCGAAGTAACCATTTCCAGTTCCAGCAATCTGGTTTCCTTCCAACTCAACGGCGCCCAGTTGGTGTCGAAGCTCGTCGAAGGCAACTATCCGAACTACCGCCAAGTCATCCCCGGTGAGGCCAAGGAGCGGATTCCGCTCGAGCGTGAGGCTCTTTTAAATTGCGTTCGCCGCGTCGCACTCCTCAGCAGTGACAAAACCAGCTCGCTGCGTCTGGCCTTTACCAAAAACAATCTCGACATCACCGCCACCACCCCCGAAGTCGGTGAAGCCAAGGAATCCATGTCCGTCAATTATCGCGGACGGGACATTGCGATTGCGTTCAATCCCGAGTTTCTCATGGATCCGCTCCGCAACCTGCCGAACGATGAAGTTTACCTCGAGCTGATTGATGAAATGAGCCCCGGTGTCATCAAAATCCAGACGCCGTTCCTCTATGTCATCATGCCCATGCGCGTTTCGGCGTGACCTCCGCCTCCCATAGATGGGGCATTGATCTTGGGGGAACAAAAATCGAGGGAGTCATCATGGACTCCACTCGCCCGGGTGAGGCGCTTTATCGCCTCCGCCGCGAGACCGGAGCCGCGCTTGGTTACGAGCACATCCTTTCCCAGATCGAGGGCGTTATTTCCGATCTCGAGACGGCTTCAGGTTTGTCTCGGCCTTCGAAAATCGGCATTTGCACGCCCGGTGCCATCGAGCCTTCCACGGGGTTGCTCAAAAATTCAAACACAACCTGCTTGAACGGTCGTCCGATTGTGCAGGACCTGGAGCGCCTGACCGGAACCCAAATTTTCATGGCGAATGATGCCAATTGCTTTGCCCTCGCCGAAGCCGTCATTGGAGCCGGAGCCGGTGCCAGCGTGGTTTTTGGAGTTATTCTCGGAACTGGAGCAGGCGGCGGAGTAGTCGTCAATGGCCGTGTCTTGCCGGGCCTTCACGGCATCGCCGGCGAGTGGGGGCACAATCCGCTTCGCGAAGAATCGCATCCCTGCTACTGCGGTCGCTCAGGTTGCATCGAGGGTGTCTTAGCCGGTCCATCGCTCGAGAGATTTTATCGGGAGCAGGGTGGGGAAGCTGTGCGCTTGCCGGAGATTTTCCGCCGCGCCCAGGCGGGTGAACAGCTCGCTCTTCAAACACTCGAACGCCTGCGCGAGAAATTTGCGGAATCCATCGCGGCGGTGATCAACATTCTCGACCCGGATGCCATCATCATCGGCGGCGGCGTTGGAAACATGGCGCTGCTCTACGAGGACGAAACACGGCAGGCCGTGCTCAAGCATGTTTTCAACAAGGAACTCCGCACCCGCATTCTCAAGCCCACACTCGGCGACAGCGCCGGTGTCTTTGGTGCTGCCCTGTTGGTCGATTGAGATTTACTCCGCTTTCTTGCGCGCGCGGCGTGCGTCGATGAACGACTTCACGCAGAGCACCAAAAAGACCAGGCAGACCACGCCCATGGCAATTTGCATTCCGGAAGCCAGCGGCCGCTCGGCCGTCCCGGCGATGAGGGCTCCCAGCTTGGGAAGGCCCATGCCAAGGCCGCCAGCGGTTCCCAGCAAACCCACCAGAGCGGCCACATGCATGAGGTGCATGCGGATTTTTGGAATGAATACCGAGAGCAATCCGCAGAGAAAAATGATCGTTCCAAAGAAGGCCGGAATAAGCGCCGTCACGCTCTGAGCACCTGTGGCTACATAAGCACCGAATCCCATCGCATCGAGGATAATTCCAAAAACAATAGCAAGTGTTGGCATGGCGCGGAAAAGTGGAGGGAATGGTTGCCGAAAGCAAGCGTGAAACGGAAATGTCACCAATCGTTGATTGCACGGTTGCCTCCGTCGCTCTTTGATTTCCTCCCATGTCACGCCTTCTTCTCCTGTCGATCCTCGCCGCTTGCGCCACGGCCACTGCCAATAATGTCATTTTTATCCACCCCGATGGTGCGGGTGTTGCGAATTGGCAAGCTGCCCGTTTTTACTGGGCCGGCCCCGATGCGGAACTCAACTGGGACCGCATCCCCCACATTGCTGTTTACCGAGGCCACATGGCTGATTCGCTTTCTGCGACATCGAATGGCGGTGCGACCTCCCATGCTTATGGGATCAAAGTTCCGTCCTCGGCATTCGGCACCGATGGCAAATCAGCATCCCGTCCCACAGCGGCAAACGGCGAGACCGGCAGTATTATGCACGAGGCCATGCGGCGCGGGGTGCGGACCGGCCTTGTGAACTCCGGTAGCATCATTGAGCCCGGCACGGCCTGCTTTGTCGCCAGCACCGCCAAAAGGGACGACTACGAGCAAATCACAGCCCAAGTCGTCGAATCGGGAGCCGATGTCATTCTCAGCGGCGGGGAGGAATGGTTTCTTCCCGCCTCCAAGGCGGGTCGCCATGTGAAGGTGGGCAAGCGCGCCGATGGACGCGACCTCATCGAAGAGGCGAAGAAAAATGGTTACACAGTTGTTTTCGATCGCACCGAACTCGCGTCCGTGCCGCCCGGCACCAAGAAACTTCTCGGGATTTTCGCCGAGCAGGATTCGTTCAACGACATGGAGGCCGACAAATTGAAGGCCCTCGGGTTGCCGACCTACTCGCCCGATGCGCCAACCCTTCAGGAAATGACATCCGCAGCCCTGCGTCTCCTCGCTCCGGGGCCATTTTTGCTCGTCGTTGAGGAGGAGGGGGCCGACAACTTTGCAAATTTCAACAATGCCCCCGGCGTCTTGGATGCTCTGAAACGCGCCGACGATGCCTTCGGAACTGCTCTGGATTTTGTCGAAAAAAATCCTGAAACCCTCTTGATCACCGCCGCCGACAGTTCGGCTGGGTCCATGGATGTGCTGGGATTTCCTCCGAAGCCCGACTTGATCGCCAAAGCGGCCAGCGGCAAGGACACCAACGGCGCTCCCTATGGACTCGACTCCGAGGGGAAGCCCTTTCTCTCGAAACCCGACCGCGCCGGAGTGGCTCATCCCTTTGTCATCACTTGGGGAACATTGAGCGACGCGTCCGGCGGCATTCTCGTTCGCGCCGCAGGCAAGAAGGCCGAGGAGGTCAAAGGAAGCTTCGACAATACAAAAATCTACCACTTCATGCGCGAGGTGCTTTTCGAAGACTGAGCTCGCGGGCGCCTTTGCACGCCGCCGGTTTTTGAGTCTTTGATAAGTGCCGCCGGTGGGTGTAGGTTTGCGCATGCTTTCGAAAATCCTCCGAACAGCAGCCCTCATCTTGATGGCGATACCATCCCTTGCGCCTGCTGCCGAGGAACGCCTCACGCCGGAGCAAATGCGCGATGCTTCGTTTCTCGATACGGTTTCCATTCCCACGCCCGGGGAGTTTTTTCTCGCCGTCGACAAACAATGCCAACCGAACTGGAGCAAAGTTCTCCGCCCTGTCGTTCCGGCCACCACCTCCGACCGAGAAATCATCGCCTTGCAACTCGGCATCCTCGTCGCTGACGGCTTCATGGCCATCGAGGCCCAGGATGGTCAGAGTGTGAAAAACAGCGCGCGCGACATCCTTCTGCTCGCCAAAAAGCTGAATGTGAGCCATCAAATCCTGGCCCGAAGCCAGAGCATCTCCGACTTTGCCGATGTCAGCGACTGGCGGCGACTGCGGGAGGAATTGGATGCCATGCAAAATGATATTCGACTCTGCCTGCTGGAGCAAAAAGACAACCCCCTCGTCGTGCTGGCCATGGCGGGGTCCTGGATCCGCCAGTTGGATATGGCCTCGAACCTCCTTGCGGCCGGGGAAAATCCCTCATCCTCCGACCTGCTCGCTCAACCCGAAATCGCCGCGCGTATCCTGAGCCGCGTGGAAAACCTTCCCGAAAACTCGAAAAAAACACCCCTCATCAGGCAGCTCGCCGAGGGCCTCAGGTCAGCGTCCACCCTCATGTCCGCCTCGCCTTCGTTTCTCCCGCCCACGGCTGTTCAGAGCCTCGCTTCCACCATGTCCACGATCGCAGCGGCAGCCACGCAGGCGGATTCCAAAAAATGATGAAGCGGATGTTGCCTCTGTTGTTTTTCTTTTTGGCCCTGGCTGTCTCCCATGCCCAACAAGATGGCGGCGGATTGGCGAATCCCTCGCCGCTGGGCTGGAATTCCCCCGACAAAAGCCCTCGCAGCCTCGCGCTGGAACTCGCTGCGGGAAATGCCGGCGAGGGCTACCAGATTCATGATGGATTCTGGTCCGGCACGCTATCAAAGGGTGTTCCCATGCTCATCGAGGTGCATCTTTTTGCCGGGAATGACTACCGCTTCTCCTCCGCAAATCTCGATCCCTACTCGCAACTCAAGGTGTCGATTTTCGATGCTTGGGGATACCCTGCGGGGCAGGAATACTCTGGCAATGCCTCGTGCGCCACAGCCGGCATTTCCGTGATCCGCAGCGGCAGCTATTTCATCCGCTTGATCATGACGGAAGGTGACAAAGTCGATACCTGCATGGTATATTCTTACAAGTAACCAACCTATGGCCGTCGCATCCACCACCGAGAAACTCAACAGCCCGCAGGTCCGGCAATTCTCCGTTTTTCTACAAAACAAAGTCGGTGCTCTTCGTGAAGTCGTGCGCCTGCTCGATGAGAACAACATCATCGTTCTCGCCCTCAGCATTGCCGAGTCCTACGAGTCGGCAATCAGTCGCATCATCGTGAGCGACCCCGACCGCACCGAGGAGCTTTTCCGCGAGCACAACATTCCGCACAGCTCCTGCGAGCTTATGGTGGTCGAGCTCGCCGATGGTCCCGGCGATCTTTCGAAATTGCTCGCAGCCCTCCTCATGGCGGAAGTGAATGTGCATTTCAGCTACCCTCTTTTGGTCCGCCCCCGTGGGCGTGCCGTTCTCGCCTTGCATGTCGATGACATCGAGTGCGCCACTTCCGTGCTTCTCGGCGAGAGTTTCAAACTTCTCACCCAAGGCGACCTCTCCCGCTGACCATGTCTGAAAGCGCGGCCTCCCGCTCCCAGGCCACTCGAATTCTGGGGGGATTGGTGCTGGGGCTCGTCCTCGGCCTCGCCGCCGGCGCTCTCCTGCCCGAAGCGGCCCTTCCCTCGCTCAACTGGTGGATTGATCAGGTCATCCAACCCGCCGGGCGGATTTTTTTGCGAATCATTTTCATGGTCGTCATCCCGCTGATTCTTTCAGCAATCGTGATAGGAACCATGGAGATGGGGGATGTCCGAACGCTGGGGCGTGTGGGTTGGCGCGCCCTCCTCGCCACATTTGCCCTCTCCGCAACAAGCGTTGGGATTGCCCTCGGCCTTGTGAATCTCATCGAGCCGGGGCGCTCGCTTTCTGCCGAAAGCCGCGAGTCGCTCGTCCAGACCTATGCCGGGGCCTCCCAAAAAAGTATCGAGCGTGGCAGCCAATCTCAATCCGTCGCCACCACCCTTCTCAACTTCATTCCTGAAAATCCCCTCGCTGAGGCCGTGAATGCCTTCAATCCCGAAAACAAAGGTGGTGGGCTCTTGGCTGTGATGGTTTTCAGTCTGTTCGTCGGTGTCGCCCTCACCATCGCTCCGCGCGACCGCACGGCCACGCTGAGGGGATTCTTTGAGGGAATGTTCGAGGTTTCCATGGTGATCATCGGCTTTGCTTTGCGGTTGGCACCTTTCGGTGTCGCCTGCCTAGCCTTTGCTGTTGCGGCGCGTCTCGGCTTGGACCTCTTTCGCACCCTTGGTCTCTATGTGGGCGTTGTTCTACTTGGCCTCGCCCTCCAACAATTTGTGGTCTATCCCCTCACACTCCGCTTTTTCGCCTCCCGTTCGCCCGTGCGTTTTTTGAGGGATGCCAAGGAGGCGATCATCACCGCCTTCAGCACCTCGTCCAGCAATGCCACACTGCCCGTCGCCCTCCGCGTGGCCGAAAAAAACCTCTCCATTCCCCCTCGCATCGCCCGCTTTGTTCTGACCGTCGGAGCCAGTGCCAACCAGAATGGCACCGCACTCTACGAGGGGGTCACAGTTCTTTTTCTGGCTCAGGTTTTCGGAGTCGATCTCACCCTCACTCAACAAATCGTTGTTGCCCTCATGTGCGTGATGGCAGGCATAGGCACCGCCGGAGTTCCCGGTGGATCGCTCCCTCTGGTCGTGGGTGTTCTCCTGTCCATCAATGTTCCGCCGGATGCCATTGCGATCATTCTCGGAATCGACCGGTTTTTGGACATGTGCCGGACCGCCCTCAATGTTTCCGGCGACTTGGTAATTGCTGCGGTCGTCGCCAAGGGCGCTCCAGAGGCCGACGCATGAAAAAAATCCTCCTCATCGACATCAGTAATTCGTTTACGAAACTTTGCCTCGCCGCTGGCAACTCCCTTTCGCGGGTCAAGCGCCTGCCCACTCCGTCTCTGGACGCCGCCCAGATTCGGGCGCTGTATCCCTCCAAACAAATCGAAGCCGTTGTCCTTTCCTCCGTTGTCCCCTCCAAAAACCCTGTCATCCATGCCGCGTTCGATCGAGTGCTGGAAGTCGGGGCGCATCTCGATCTCGGCGTCGGGATTGATTACCCCTCGCCACGCACCATCGGGGCGGACCGCCTGGCCAATGCGGCCGCCTGTGCCGCTCTGCACGGCTTCCCGGGCGTGGTGGTGGATTTTGGCACAGCCGTGACTTTTGATGTCATCTCCCGCGCCGGCGACTACATCGGCGGCGTCATTGCTCCGGGACTCAATGCCATGACCGGCTACCTGCATGATCGCACCGCCTTGCTGCCAAATATCACACTCCGCGAACCAAACACCGCTGTGGGCCGTTCGACGCGGGATGCCATGCTGTCCGGTGCTGTGCATGGATACCGTGGTCTGGTGAAGGAAATCCTCGCGCAAATCCGCTCCGAGGCTTTTCCTAAGGCACGCCCGCGAATCATCGCCACCGGCGGGGATGCCCAGCTTATTGCAGGCCAAGTCGGGTTGTTCGATGTCGTGGACCCGCTCCTGACGCTGCGAGGGCTGCTTGTCATTGCTCAAAGAAATTTATGAATCTGGAAATTTTTCAAAATCAACCCGTCCTCAAAATCCAATCGGGGGATGCCAGTGCTCTTGTCTCGCCCGCGCATGGCGCGAGGCTCCTTTCCTGGAGTGTGCCCGGTTGGGACATCATCGGTTGGCCCACGGATGCCGACTGGGACCGCGTGGCGAAGGTTCGAGGCGGCGACCCGCTTCTCTTTCCCTTCATCGCCCGCACCTATGCAAATGGCTGGATCGGCTCATGGATCGATGCCTCGGGTGTCCAACGCCCTGCTCCCATGCACGGGTTCGCAAAAGACTCTCCTTTCCGCATCCTCGAGGCCGGGGAGGATTCCGTCACCCTGCGTCTGGATTCGAATGAAACCACCTTGGCCTGCTACCCCTTCTCTTTCCGCCTGGAAGTAACCCACCGCATCGAGCCGGATGCCCTGCTCACCAGCTTCCGTGTTGTCAATCGAGGGGATCAATCCATGCCATGGTCGGCTGGACATCATTATTACTTCCATGTCCCGGCCGCCGAGCGGGCCGACTGGCAGCTCTCCTTGCCTTGCAAAAAATGGGGACGCCAGAACTTTGCCGATGGATCAATTTCCTTCGACACGGCCTCTCAGGAGTCAGCTTCGCTCTCAGACCCCGCTTGGATCGACCGCTTTCACTCAGAGCCCGACCTTGAGCGCGTTGTGATGTCCCATGCCAAGCATGGCAAATCCATTTCCTTCGAGAATCCCAGCAATCGCCCCGAAGATTGGGTTTGCGTCACGACCTGGACAGAGAAGCCGGACTCCGACTTTTTCTGTGTCGAGCCTTGGAGCGCATTTCCCAATGCGATTCACAACGGCCTTGGTCTGCGCACACTCGGGCCGGGGGCGGTGGATGAAATCTCCTGCCGCATTCGAATCAAGCGTTCGGCAGCATCCCAATAAAACCATCTATGCCAAGTCTTGGAGTCAACATCGACCATGTCGCCACACTGCGCCAGGCCCGCTACCGCGAAACGCCAGATAACCCGAATGCCGAACCGGATCCCGTCGCCGCCGCGCTCGTAGCAGAGAAAGCCGGCGCTGTGGGTATCACCGCCCACCTTCGCGAAGACCGCCGCCACATTCAGGACCGTGATATCTTTCTGCTTCGCGAGAAGATCACCACGAAGCTGAATCTGGAGATGGGCATTTCCGAGGATATTGTGGCCATCGCCCTGCAAATCCGCCCCGAGGATGTTTGCCTCGTCCCCGAGCACAGGCGCGAAGTCACCACTGAAGGCGGGTTGGATTGCGTGACGCACGACAAGATCCTTCGGAATGTCATCGGCCGCCTGCAAGACGCGGGTTCGAGGGTGAGCCTTTTCATCGACGCCGAAGAAGCACAAATCCGCGCCGCTGCCGCGCTCGGTGCCGAATTTGTGGAACTCCACACGGGCTCCTATGCGAACAAGTTTGGCCTCGAGCGGGAGTCCGAGCTCGAGAAGCTGAAGCGTGGCGCGGACTTGGCGCTCTCCCTCGGCCTTCGCGTCAATGCCGGTCACGGCCTCAACTATGAGAACACCACGCCCATCCTCTCATTGCCAGGCTTGGAGGAGTTGAATATCGGACACTCCATCATATCCCGCGCCGTCTCAGTAGGTCTCGAAAATGCTGTTTGCGAGATGGCCTCACTCATCGCTGCCGGTTGATGAATTCCCACAGCGAATCCTCGCTTGATCAGTTCCTGCTCTCCGGTCTTCAGGAAATCGAGTCCAAGGGTCTCACTCGCAGGCTCTCCGCTCTCGAGGGCCCGCAACAGGTCCGGGTCGTGAGGGAGGGGAGAAAACTCCTGAATTTTTCCTCAAACGACTACCTCGGCCTGGCAACGCATGCAGCATTGAAGCAGGCCGCCATGGCCGAGTGGGAGCGCTCGGGATTTGGATCGGGAGCCTCGCGCCTCATCTGCGGCACGCTCGCCGCGCATGAGGAACTCGACGACGCCATTGCCGATTTCAAGCAAACGCCCGCCGCCCTCTCCTTTTCCAGTGGCTACGCCGCCGCCATGGGAACCATCCCCGCGCTCTGCGGGGCGGGGGATGTCATTATTCTCGATAAACTCTCGCACGCCTGCTTGGTCGATGCCGCCCGCTTGAGCGGTGCCACGCTGCGTGTTTTTCCACACAACGACCTTGGAAAACTGGAGAGTCACCTCCAGTGGGCCTCTAAAAAACATCCCGCCGCCCGAAAACTCATTATTGCGGAATCCATTTACAGCATGGACGGCGACCGCGCCCCGCTGCGTGATATCGTGGAACTCAAGGACCGCCATGGCGCATGGCTCTTCCTCGACGAAGCCCATGCTGTCGGAGTCACGGGAAGGCAGGGCAGGGGATTGGCCGATGAACTTGGCTTAGCCGAGTGTATCGAGATTCAAATGGGAACTCTGGGCAAGGCGCTTGGCTCTCATGGCGCCTACATCGCGGGCAGTCGCAAGCTCCGGGATTTTCTCATCAATCGCGCCCGCAGCTTCATTTTTTCGACATCGCCACCCGCTCCCGTCGCTGCAGCCTCTCGCAAAGCGATCGAAATTTCAGCCTCGCTGGAAGGCGATTCCCTGCGCGCCGCCCTCTGGGAAAACCTCCGCCACCTCCAATCCTTGCTCGAGCTTCCAACTCCAGTGAGTGCCATTCTTCCAGTCGTGATTGGAGACGAAACGAGCGCCGTTCAAACATCCACCGAACTTTTCAGCAGCGGATTCCTTGTTCCCGCGATTCGTTTTCCAACAGTCGCCAAAGGCTCAGCCCGCCTCCGCATCACCCTCACTGCAGGACACACGAAAACGGACATCGACTCACTCGCCAGCGCGCTTTCTGCTCTCCAGCACAAAGCAGGGATGTAATTCAAGCCGACTTCAAAAACGCTGCTAGGGGGCTTGTGGCGGAGGCGTGATCGAGCCGCATGGGGAGACCTGCCTCGTGGGCTTCGCGGGCCGCTTCGACTGTGACTTTGAAGGCCCTGGCCATGCGCACGGGATCTTCGGCGGCGGCGATGGCTGTGTTCACCAGCACGGCATCCGCCCCCATTTCCAAGGCCTCAGCGGCGTGGCTGGGTGCACCGATCCCTGCATCGACGACAACTGGAACGGTGGCTTGCTTGATGATGATTTCGATCTGCGAGCGGGTATCGAGTCCCCGGTTGCTGCCAATGGGCGAACCAAGCGGCATCACGGTCGCCGTGCCCACATCCTGAAGCCTACGCGCCAGAACGGGATCGGCATTGATGTAAGGCAAAACAATGAATCCTTCCTTAACCAAAATCTCCGCAGCCGCCAGCGTCTCGATGGGGTCCGGTAGCAAATAATGCGGGTCGGGGTGGATTTCGAGTTTCACCCACTTGGGAAGCCCCGATGCCGCAGCGAGTCGCGCCAGGCGCACCGCCTCGTCCGCATTCATCGCGCCGCTGGTATTTGGCAGGAGGAGGTATTTTTTCGGATCAATGAAATCGAGAATGTTCGCGAAGGGGTCTTTTTTTCCGCTCAGATCAGCCCGTCGCAGGGCAACCGTCACGATTTCGCATCCACTCGCCTCCAGCGCATCGCGCATGGTTTCATTCGAGGAAAACTTGCCGGTTCCAAGAAAGAGACGGGATGAAAACGAACGGCCAGCAATGAGGAGTGGTTGATTCACAGTCGACCCATGATGCAATCGCGTGGATTGCGGCGCAAGCGTTTCGCAGAGCGCCAAGGCGAGATGGGCTTAATTTCCCGGCTTCTTGATCCAGACTTCAACTCGTCGGTTTTTGCTGCGACCAGCCTTTGTCGCGTTGCTGGCAATCGGCAAAACAGACCCCACACCCTCGACGGCTTGGGCTTTCACGCCACGCATTTCCAACTCGCCGGAGACCATCTCTGCAAATTTTTTGGAGCGTTCGATGTCCTTTGAAGCATCGCCCGAATCGTCGGAAAATCCGATCAGCAGGACTTGACTCTTCTCAAACCGAGGTTGGAGTAACGCGGCGACAAGACGATCCAGATCCCTTGAAGCTTTGGTATCCAATTGTGATTCGCTGGAATTGAATCGCAGGCTCAAGCTAAGCCTCTCGGCTCCTTGGGAAAGCGCAATATACTGCTCGGGCGCTCCGGATGGCACATTGATGCGATGTGGATCAATCGATTGCTTGATGAATCCCGACTTGCTCACGATTTCTTGTCCGGCCGGTCCCAGAGAAAACTCCACCAGTTCTCGAACCCATGGGTGGCTGGGAGTCGAAGGAGAGTAAAAATAGAGGCGACGCGAGAGAACATAATCCTCGGTGGCAACGGTGAATGGCGTTGGAATGAGTGGAGCACACTCGCCGTCTCCCACCGCTACGGCTTTGCAATTCTTGATGTAGGGCAGCCCAACAAAACCCATCCCATCTGGGTCGTTGGAGACGCCCTCCGAGAGTTCCGTGCTGTCCTCAATACGGCGCGCCTCAGGGCTCAGCGTTTTGCTGCCCAGCACCATGGCTTGGAATGATTCGAAAGTTCCGGAATTGGCATCCCGCGCATACAAGCGGATTGGCCCACCTTTTTCGCGGCCCAACTCCGACCAATCGCGGATGGCTCCTGAAAAAACATCGGCAATCTGGTCTTTACTCAATCGAGAAACCGGGTTGGTCGAGTGGATGATTACAGCTAGGCCATCCAATCCGATAACATGTTCACATGTGGGCGTCCGCATGTCGCCGATACCTCTTTTGAATAATTCCTCGTGCATTTCGTCCTTCACCTCGTTGGATGACATCGCGATATCGCAAGTGCCATTGGCAAGGCTCGCAAAACCGGTTCGAGAGCCATGGGAATGCACCTCCGCGAGGCTGGGTGCTGATTCCTTTGGCAGGAAAAATGTGATGCGGCGCTCGACGGGCATGCTTCCTTCTTCCGTGTGGATTTGAGAGGCGCCTTTCGTTTGTAGAAAACCTTGGATGAGACTCGGACCCATTTTGGAGCCGACCGTGTTAGAACCATGCAGTCGTAAAATCGGAACGCCCGCTGCGACAGTCGCAGCCGTTTTTTTAGGCTCGGATTTTGACCCTGTGACCAACCAAGCCAGGCCAGCGAGCGCCAGAATAGCGGCGCATCCAATCCAGACGAGCCAGTGGCGCTTGGGATCCGCTTTGGGAGCCACCGGAGAGGGTGTGGGCACAGATTGCGGAGTGGGATCGTTCGGCTTTGTCACGGATGGTGCCGCGGCGATTTCGTTGAAATTAAACGAACATGTCGAGTCTCCGACTTGAACCTCCGAGGGTTCGAGCGGGATAGTCGGCAACTTCATAGCACGCGTGGAGACCTGGCGTCTTCCTGTGATCACTTCAAAGTCTTCGAGAGCCTCCGTCGCTCTGGTAGGCCTTGCGGCGGGATTTCTGGCGATCAAGCCCATAATCCAGTCAGCCATGGAGGGCGGCAAGTCTTTGCGTAATTCGGAGAGGTGCCTAACGGTGTGGTCCAGATGCGCCTTCGCGATGTTCTCAGTGGACTTGCCGGTGAATGGGGGGAACCCCGTCAGAGCAAAATAAAACAAGCAGCCCAGCGAGTAGAGATCACTCTGCTCCGTGGCGGAATGTCCCTCGATTTGTTCGGGTGCAATCCAGTGGATAGATCCCGAGATCGAATCGTTAGCTTTTGCCTCCTCGGGATTCCCGTCTTGGAGAAAAGAAGCGATTCCGAAATCCAGAATCTTCACCTGATACGATCCACTCGGCAACCGACAGAGCATGATGTTTGCTGGCTTCAGATCGCGATGGATCAACCCGGCATGATGCGCGCTGGATAGGCCGTCGAGACACTGCCGTGCAATCTCAATAAAAGTGGCTGTATCGAGTGGACTGGTTTCCACCGTTCGCTCCAGCGTCTCGCCCTGAATGTATTCCATGACGATGTAGGGCGTCTCGCCATCCATGCCCAGATCGTAGATCGTAACAATGTTGGAGTGCCTCAGCGTGGCCAAGCACATGGCCTCCTGCCAGGTATCGCGCACATCATTTCCCTCCAGATTTCCGACTTTGATCTGCTTGATGGCAACAGTCCGTCGCAGGTGGTTGTCCCATGCCGTGAATACCTGCCCGGCTCCGCCTTCCCCTAGCAAAAACTTAAATTGATAGCGCGAAGAAAGAGAAGAGGTGTTGGCGCTGGACATCGTTTGAGAAGCTTCACTTTCGAGGCTTCTTCTCGGAGGATGCACCTTAAGATTTGTAACAACTATGTTACAAGAAGCCGTCTGGCCGTTGAAAGGGTGTCGATGTCTGCGGGAGATTTGTCCCGGCGCATGCGGGTGATGCGTGGGAAGCGGAGGGCGAGGCCGGAGGGGTGGTTCACAACGGGCATTTCGGGCGGAGTGGCAAGGCTTGCGCCGGGACTTTGGAGTAGATGGCGAACAAGGTGGTTGCGGGCGCAGCCGAAGCGGCCTTTGGTGGCCTGAAAATGAGCGGAGGTGAGCCGCTGCTCGAGGCCCATCGCGGAAATGCGGTCGCGCAAGCACAGGGTGTTTGCGAAGAGCGTAAGCGGAAGGTTTAGGTGGCTAAAACTCGAACCTGCTAAAAAATTTGATCTGAAACGATATTATAGTATCAAAAGGTATGCCCAAGAAGGTCCGCGAAATGGAATCCCAGATTGCAAAAGCCGGATGGATCCACCGAGGTGGCAAAGGAAGCCATCGCAATTGGGTTCATCCTTTGACTGGAGTGGTGCTAACTGTCAGCGGAAAGTCTGGATCGGACTGTCCGCGTTATTTGGAGCGTCAGATCAAAAAAGCCTTGGAGGAAAATCCATGAAAAAAAATATCAAACAGATTGCGGATCTCTACGCGAAGATTGTCGAGTGGAGTGACGAGGATGGTTGCTACATCGGACGGGTTCCTGCGCTTTCCTATGGTGGCGTGCATGGTAATGACCGGGCTGCGGTTTTTTCCGAAATCTGCCAAGTGGCTGAGGAAGTTGTGGAACTCATGCTGGCGGATGGGCGAAAACTCCCCAAGCCGGAGCAAAAAAAATACAGCGGCAAGTTTGTTTTGCGGGTTGATCCCGGTCTCCACGAGGCCCTGGCATTGAAAGCAGAGGACAAGGGAATTAGTCTGAATGCCGTCGCCTCCGCCGCACTGCGTTCAGGCCTGGCCGTTGTGACTTGAGTCGCCGACGCTTTTCTGGATTTTTGCCAAAGCAGAGCGTCAGGCCAGCAGTTTTCTGGCTGTTGCGATGGTGTCGATGTCGGTTGGTGATTTGTCGCGGCGGATGCGGGTGATTCGTGGGAAGCGGAGGGCGAGGCCGGAGGGGTGGCGGGGGCTTTCGCGGATGGAGTCGAAGGCGATTTCGAGGACGACGAGGGGTTCGACTTCGATGCGGTTGCCGGTTTGTGAGAGGGCGCTGGCGAGGAATTCGTCGGTGAGGGTGGCGATTTCGAGGTCGGTGAGGCCGGTGTAGGCTTTGCCGATGGTGGCGAGGGCGCCTGTTTTTTCATCGCGCACGGCGAAGGTGTAGTCGCTCAAGACGCCGCGCCGTTTGCCGTGGCCATATTCCACTGCGGTGACGACGACATCGAGTGTGGCGAGGCGTTTTTTGAGTTTGATCCAGGCTAGGCCTCGGCGACCGGGTTGGTAGTGGCTGGTGGAGTCTTTGATCAGGAGGCCTTCGTGTCCAGCGGAGCGGATGTCGCGGAAGTGGGCGTCGATTTCCTCCGCGCTGTCTGCGTGGAGAATTTCAGCATGGCGCAGGGGGGCGGGAAGGGCGAGGCCGTGCAGGAGTTTGCGACGGCGGTGCAGAGGATCCTTCAGTAGGCTGGTGCCGTCGAGTTGCATGATGTCGAACACAATACAGGCGACGGGGATTGCATTTTCAAAAAAGAGGTCAGCCTCCTGGCGTCCGAGGCGCTTTTGGAGTGAATGAAACGGCAGGGGGCGTCCATCGCGCCAAGCCAGAATCTCCGCATCGAGAATGGCTTCGCGCCCGAGTTCCGAAGCGGCGCGGGCTATCTCGGGAAAACTGGAAGTGACGACCTTCAAATCGCGGGTGAAAATCTCGGTGCGCTTTGTGTCGGTGTGGATTTGGGCGCGAATGCCGTCGAACTTCGGCTCGATCCAGAGCGTGTCGGCATGGGCAAATCGGGCCCGCACGGCGGCGGCATCCGGTTCGGGCGATGCCAGCATGCATTTGACCGGTTGGAAAAGTCGCATCGTGTGCTCGTGCAGGCGGCGGTTTTGAGCCATGACTGCCACGAGACCCAAGTCGCCGCAGAACATGTTTGCCTCGCGCACCTCGCCGGGATCGGCCTCGAAGGCGTCGGCGATACATTCCTCCAGCAAGCCCTCTTTGAGACCGATGCGCAGGTCGCCAGAGAGGATCTTGACGAGAAACTTGGCGGCCACCGGGGGCGTGTCTTGAAAAAAACGGGTTAGGATTTCGATCTTCGCAACACCCGAGCGGGCGGCGCGGAGGTCTTCCAGAAGGGTCGCAACCTCGGACAATGCTGGGTTTGCGGAGCCGTGGCGTGTGGCCATGACGGTTTCCGCCGTGAGGCCGCTCTCATTGATGCCACGAGCGAGTGGGCGGTATTCGGCTTCCGGCATTCCCGAGGCCTTGATGAGGGCGGCGCGGATGATGGCTCTCCCGGCTTGGTGCGGTGTGGGGTTCGTGGAGGAAAATGCGGAGCCCGATAGCCAAAGTGCGGCGAGCCTCAGGTCGACCTCGTCCAAATCTTGAAAGTATGCCGAGACGAGCGTGATCTTGGCCTGCTTGCCTGTGAGTGCTGCAATCTCGTCGCCGACCGAGCAGAACCTGAGGAATCCCGTTGTGGCAGGTTGAGCGGCGCTTGGCTTGGCAGGCGCTTGGGGACGGGGAATCGGAATCGCAAGATCGAGTTGGTTCGGCCCGGTGAGTGCCCAAGCCTCGATGCCACGCGCGCGGAGGTCGGCGGCGAATTCGGACGCAAAGCCATGCAGGGTGAGCACCCGCTTGGGGGCGACATTTTCCACATGCCGCAGAAGGTCGTCGTAGCCCGCATGGTCCGAGAGGGGAAAGGCGGCATCGCAACGCATGCGGTGGATGGCGCCGGGATCCAGCGCCCAGCCGGTGATGGCGGCGACGCGCCGTTTTTTTACCAGTGCCATGGATTTGCTTCCGGCACTGGTGGGCGGGCAGATGAGGACATGTCCCGCTGCGGTTTTTGTGTCCCACGGTGTGTGCTCGGGAAAAACGATGCCCTCCGATTCATAAACCGGGATCAGTTTTGCGATGGTGGAGTGGAGCATGACACGCAACCCAGCGCCGCAGAGGTTGGCTAGGATTTCCTGAGATTTACCGAGCGAATAGCCAAGCAGGATGGGCGTTGCACCTTCCTCCATGGATTCGATGCAAAACTTGAGAACCTGGCGCATGACCTCCTCAAATGGCGGGAACACATACCGGGGAAGTCCGTAGGTGGTCTCCATGATGAGTGTCTCGGCGTGCGTGTGAGCGGTCGTTTCGGCACTGGCTCCCTGCCTGAGTTTGAAGTCGCCCGTATAGAGGAGGCTTCCTTGTTCGGTTTCCACAAAGCACTGGGCGGATCCCAGAACATGTCCGGCTGGCAACAGACGCATGCGGAATTTTTCAAAATCGCGCAGCTCGTCGAAGGGTAAGGAGATTTTTTCGCCGTGCAGGGTGCCCATGCGCGCTTCCATGAGGTGCAGGGTGGTCGGTGTTGCGATGGTGCGCTCGTGGCGTCCTGTGTGGTCGCTATGGGCGTGCGAAACGAAAGCCAGAGGCTTCGAGTAATGAGGATCCAGCCAAAGATCCGCACCGGGCAGATGCACGGCCCCGCGATGCCGGACCTCGATCATGCGGGTGTCTTCAGTTCACGGAGCCCGTGCCCCAGCGTTTGTGGAAGAAGCGTTCCCATGGTGAAAAGAGAATACGATCCGCAAGGAGGCCTATCGCCACAATAATGACCATGACGGCTACAACTTGGTCCATAGCCAAGAGTTCGCGGCCGTATTGCAGGAGTTGTCCGAGGCCGAAGCCGGTGAGGATGGTTACAAAAATCTCCGCCGCCATCAGCGAGCGCCAGGCAAAGGCCCAGCCCTGCTTCATGCCGCCGATCAGGTAGGGGAGCGAGGCGGGTAAAATGACATTGATCCAGGTGTGAAGACCCTTTGAGCCCATGGTGCGGGCGGCGCGGAGGTAAATCGGCGGCATCGAGCGCACGCCGTCGCTCGTCGCGATGAGCACTGACCAGAGTGTTCCCATGACCACCACAAAAAGCATGGCGGCCTCGGTTTGGCCAAACCACAGAAGGGCGAGTGGCACCCAGCAAACGCTTGGCAGGGTCTGAATACCAAGAGCCAGAAGGCCGAGGGTGTCTTGCAGAATGCGGAAGCGCGAGGTGAGGAGGCCTAGCGGAACTCCGAAAAGCAGGCCAATGCCGTAGCCGAGGAGCAGGCGTTGCATGGTGACCAGTGTTGCAGTCCAGAGCGTGCCATCCCATGTAGCCTGCCACATGTATTCGAGCACATTGAGCGGAGAGGGAAGCAGCACGGGGGACCACAGGCCTGAGCGCGATGCAACCTCCCAAGAACCGATGAGGATGAGGAAAAAGGCGATTGTGAAAATGCGGTGGATCATTCGGAGACCTCCTTGCCCTCTGCGGTGGTGAAGCCTTTGAGAGCCGTGGTAATTTCTGTCGAGTAGCGGGCGAGTTCCACGCTGTTGATGTCGCGGGGGCGGGGAAGGTCGATTCGGAATTCGGCGCGGATGCGGCCGGGGTTGGGAGAGAAAAGAAGCACGCGATCGCCGAGGCAGGCGGCTTCGCGGACATTGTGGGTAACGAAAATAATGGTCTTGCGGCGGGCTTCCCAGATGCGCTGGATGTCGCCATAGAGGTGTTCGCGGGTGAGGGCGTCCAACGCGGCAAAGGGTTCGTCCATGAGCAGCACGCGGGGATTGGGAGCCAGAGCTCGGGCGAGGGCGACGCGCTGCTTCATGCCGCCCGAGAGTTCATGGATATTGGCGCGTTCGAATTTTTCCAATCCCACGAGGTGCAGGTAGTATTTGGCGACCTCCTGGCGTTCCTTGGAGTTGAGGCCTGGCTTGAGGCGGAGGCCGAAGAGGACATTACCCATGACATCCAGCCATGGAAAAAGGGCATGCTCTTGGAACATGACCATGCGGTCGCGGCCGGGGGCGGTGATGTTTTCGCCGTTCGCCAAAATCTGGCCGCTGTCTGGTTGGTCGAGGCCGGCGATGAGGTTCAGGAGCGTGGACTTGCCGCACCCGCTGGGGCCGACGAGGCAGACGAATTCCCCTTCGCCGACTTTCAGGCTCACATTGTCGAGGGCGAGAACCTTGCCACGCTCGGTGGTGAAGGATTTTGTGATGTTGTTCGCCTCGATGCGCTCGGGGGCTGTATTGGCGAGTTCGTTTTCGAGGCTCATCGTGATTTTTTTCATGGCTGCCAGAGAAGGTTTTTCAGATCGACGCGGGCACGCAGGAAGCCAACTTCGCGCGCATGCTGGAGAAAGGATTCAAAGGGTTCGATCGAGATGGATGTGTTCGGATCAAGGCGCGTCCAGGCCTCATCGACGAGTTTTTGGGGAATCTCGCGGCGGGTTATCGCGCTGAGTTCATCGCGCACGCGGCGGCGGGCCTCCTCGGGGTTCTCGCGAATCCAATCGGTGAGGTTTTGATGGGCTTCTGCAAATTTGGCAGCGAGCGCGGGGCGTTCCTCCAGAAAGCCAACGCGGCAGGCAAGCACGGTCGTAAGGGCCTTGGGATCGGAGTGGAAAATCCGGCCATCTGCTTCGTTGATGAGGCGGGTGACCCAAGGTTCGACTGTCCAGGCTGCATCGAGTTTTTTCTGGGTAAACAGCTGGAGCATGTCGGGGTTGGCGGTTGGTATGACGCGGGCATCGCCTCCCACAAGCGTGACTTTGATTCCTTGCTTGAGCAGCCAAGCCCGGCATTCGACATCTTGGGTGTTTCCAAGCTGGGGGGTGGCGATGGTTTTTCCTCTGAGGTCATCCACAGAGGTGATCGTATCGCCGCGCACGACGAGCGCTTCGCCACCGCGCATGGAGCCGGCCATGACGCGAACCTCCTTGCCGTTGGCGCGGGCGTGGGCATTTACCACAGGGCTCGGACCCACATAAGTCATGTCGATTGCTTTGGTAAAGAAAGCCTCCATCGCTGAAGGTCCGGCATTGTAAATCGACCACTCTAATTTGACGGGTTCACCGAGGCGAGATTCGAACCAGCCCTTGCCTTCGCGCGACATGTTTGAGGCCACGAGTGCCTGAGCGTGAGTGATATTTGGAAAAAATCCGACGCGAACAACCTGCTCGGCGCTGGCTATGGCAAACGGGGAGGCAACGAGCAGAACAAGGCAGGTTTTAAAAAGTTGATCGATAAAATCAACTAATCCACCCATCCGGTGGTCTCTGCTTTGGCGTTGTTTCTGAAAAACTCGCATCGCGCGGAAGCTTCTCCGGAAATCCGGGAGAGTCAACGAAAGACTCCGGCTTGGCAGACGGCGGGAATTCGGTCAGGTTGCTTGCCTATGGGAAAGCGCGTCTTGATTTTATCCGCCTCCGTGGGTTCCGGGCATGTGAAGGCGGCCGATGCCCTTGCACGCGCCATGCGGGCCAGAAGTGATGTGGACGAGGTTCTCTCGGATGACTCGCTCGACCATACGAATGTCCTCCACAAGCAATTCTACTCCACGCTCTATAAAAAACTCTCCGCCATGCTGCCGGAGTTTCTGGGCTGGTGGTATGAGACGAGTGACGACCCGTGGGTTGCCGACAAGGGGCGCTTGCTGATCGATCTGCCCCAGGCTTTGCCGCTCATCAATCTGGTGAGGGAATTCAAGCCGGATGTCATTCTCTGCACGCATTTCATGCCGGCAGGTGTCATCTCCTGGCTTATTGCCAACGGGAAACTCGATGCGCGCCTGGGGGTGGTGATCACGGATTTTCATTTCCATGCTTTTTGGATTACGCGGGCTTTCAATTGGTATTTCGTGGCTCAGGAGGACGATAAAATCCACATGGAGGCGCTCGGCCTTCCTGCCGACCGGATCGAGGTTACTGGCATTCCCGTGGAGCCCGAGTTTGGAGCGCCTGTGGATGCGAACGCCGTGCTGGAGCGGCATGGATTGCAGCCCGGAAGGCCGACTCTCCTCGTTGCCGGTGGGGCGCTGGGCATGAGTCCGGCGACGGCTGTTGTGAGGCAGTTGCTGCAGTTGGACAGGGATTTTCAAGCCATCATCGTCTGCGGAAAAAATGAGGAAATGCTGAACGAGATTGTGGATTTGTTGAAAGACCGGCCAGCGGATTTCAGAGTCTTTGGCTACACAAAGGAGATGTCGGATTTCATGTCTGTGGCCTCGATTTTGCTCAGCAAGCCGGGAGGTATGACGACCGCCGAAGCTGTGGCTTGCGGCCTGCCAATGATGATTCTGGATCCGATTGGCGGCCAGGAGGAGCGCAACGCTGATGTTCTTCTCGAAGCGGGTGCCGCCGTGAAATGCACGGAGGTCACTCTCGTCGCGCATAAGCTTCGCCGCTTGCTGGATGATCCCGAGCGGCTCAGGCAAATGTCCCGAAATGCGCGCAGCCTCGGCCACCCGAATGCGGCGGCGGAAATATCCCGCATTGTTCTGGAGGAGCCGGACAGGCGTCCTGTGGTCATTTCAAAACTTCGCGAGAAGGCCCTGCGCAAACGCATCGCCGCCGCAGGATAGGGGAGTCTCTATATGAATCATTCCACACCATTTTTAATCGGGGTCGCCACTTCGGGATACCAAAGCGAAGGTGGATACAACGGGCCCGGCGAGCCGCAGAACAATTGGGGCGCCTGCGAGAAGTCGGGCCGGGTGGATCGCACCGGTCGTGCGGTGGATTTCTGGAACAGGTATCGCGGCGACTTCGACTTGGCCCGAGGCATGGGGCTCAATGCGTTTCGGTTGAGCATCGAGTGGACGCGCGTGCAGCCGTCTTTCACGAACGCACCTGGTCCTGCGCCGGCCTTCGATGGAGCGGCGGTGGATGCCTATGCGGACCGCGTGGCTGCCTGCCGCGAAGCGGGCATGGAGCCTGTGGTCACGCTGCAGCATTTCACTCACCCGGCTTGGCTGGGAGTGGATGCCTGGCTGGATGATGGCACGCCCGGGGCTTTTCAAAAATTCGTTCAATTTACGATCGAGCGTCTCAACCAAAGACTCTGCGACCACTTCGGCCAACCGCCTGTGCGGTGGTATGTCACACTCAACGAGCCAAACATGCTCGTTTTGAACACCTATCTGAATCGCCATTTTCCGGGTGGACCGGAGGCAGGAATCCCCGTTGGACTGCGCGCTTACAATCGCATGTTGGCCGCTCATGTGAGAGCCTACAATGCGATTCACGATTTGTATGAGTCGCGTGGATGGCTCAAGCCGATGGTCTCGATGAACACCTTTTGCAGCGATGTCTATTGGTCGGAAAACATGCTCCTCGACCTGCTGTGTCTCCGGCAAAACGGCATCAATCCTGCCGAAGCGGCGGATTATTTTCGCTCCAGAGCCGAGGCGCTTTCGCGTCATTTCACGCACATCGCGCTCCAGCGCCGCACGGACCTCGCCGCGATGGCGGGAGCCGGTCTGCACCGGTTGGCCAACTATTTTGCCTCGCGTGCGGCGACATCCGAGGCGTTCGAATTTTTCTTCACCGAGGCCGAACGCGCACCAAGGGCCCGCGCGCTGGATTACCTCGGGCTCGATTATTACGACCCCTTTGTGAGCCATGCCTTGCGGGCGCCGGATTTTTCCGACCTTGAATTCAAAAGCTGGAGCATCTCCGCTCACATGCTCGATGTGCTCGCCTGCAAGTGGTGGGATTGGCATTTTCTGCCCGAGGGCATGACCGCCTTCTGCCAGTATTATGCCAGCGCCTTCCCGGGAATGGCCATTCTCATCGCGGAAAATGGCATGGCCCTGCGCAGTCGAATCGATGATTCCGGAGGAGAACCTCGCCGCGACAAGATAACCCGCAGCGCCTATCTCGAAGCCCACCTTCTCGAAGTGCGGCGCATGCTCGACGCCGGCGTGCCTGTGGTGGGGTATCTCCACTGGTCACTCACCGACAACTACGAGTGGGGCTCCTTCAGTCCCCGGTTTGGGCTTTATCGCATCGATTTCCAGCGCGATTTGGCGCGTTTGGAAGTGGACCATCTGGGCGACAGGCCCTCTCAAACCTACGCCAGACTCGTGCGGGAGATGGGGCTTAACTCGCTCACGGTCAATCTTCCGT
>JBIIUB010000139.1:0-4237 GCA_044340205.1 Terrimicrobiaceae bacterium | reverse complement strand
AGCTGATCGCCGATTTTCTGATCGCACTCCGTAAAACTTCACGGCAATACTTGGCATCCCGATTGCTTTAATCACCCCGCCGCAAGGGAAGATGGGAAAAACGAAAAAAAAGCTACACCAGACGGCCTGGTCTGCTCAAAAAAATACACCTAACAAAAATGGCTAAATACAAACTCGAATACATCTGGCTCGACGGATACGAGCCGGTGGCAAACCTCCGCAGCAAAACCCAAATCAAGGAATTCGCCAGCTTTCCCAAGCTTGAAGAACTTCCCTTGTGGGGCTTTGACGGCAGCTCCACCCGCCAGGCTCCCGGCGGCAGCTCTGATTGCGTGCTGAAACCTGTCGCGGTTTTCCCAGATTCCACCCGCGAAAATGGCGCTCTGGTCATGTGCGAAGTCATGATGCCCGATGGCACGCCGCACATCACAAACTCCCGTGCGACCATTTTGGATGATCCCGAGGCATGGTTCGGATTCGAGCAAGAATATTTCCTCTATCAAAATGGACGCCCATTGGGCTTCCCGGCTGAAGGTTTTCCCGCTCCTCAAGGTCTCTATTACACCGGCGTGGGCTACAATGCGGTCGGCGACATCGCCCGCGACATCGTCGAGCAGCACCTCGACATCTGTCTCGATGCTGGCATCAACCACGAAGGCATCAATGCCGAGGTCGCCAAGGGCCAGTGGGAATTCCAAATCTTCGGCAAAGGCTCCAAGCGCGCCGCCGATGAAGTCTGGATCGCCCGCTACATTCTTATTCGCCTCTGCGAGCAATATGGCGTGGATGTGAACTTCCATTGCAAACCGCTCGGCAAGGACTTCGACTGGAATGGCTCGGGAATGCACTCGAACTTCTCCACCAAGCACATGCGTGAAGTCGGCGGCAAGGAATACTTCGAGAAGCTCATGGCAGCTTTCGACAAATACAAAAACGAGCATGTCGCCGTTTACGGTCCGGACAACCATCTCCGCCTCACAGGTCTCCATGAGACCCAGTCCATCGACAAATTTAGCTATGGCTTGGCTGACCGCGGTGCATCGATCCGCATGCCCCACAGCTTCGTCAATAACGGCTACAAAGGCTACCTCGAAGACCGTCGTCCAAATTCCCAAGGCGACCCTTACAAAATCGCCAGCCGCATTCTTCAGACGATTGCCACGGTTCCGACCAAGTAATCGTTCGCACGATTCGGTAAACCTCATTAAAAACGCCGCCTGTCAAAGCAGGCGGCGTTTTCTTTTTCAAATTTCACGCTTTGCATTCCGCGATCCTCAGTAGAGCCTCGCGCCCGCCGATGGAAAAACTCAACGCCTTCCTCTGGAGTCCGAAGTCCGATACCTACGCCAAGCGAATCTGGCTCCTTTTTTTCGCCATCGTGGCTGTCCTCGCTTTCTTCCAGCCCGCGCACAGAACTGTCACCCACAACTACAGCCGCGCGGCTTATCAGTGGTGGAACTCGGAAAATATGTATTCCCTCCAAGGCAAGGGATTCCTTTATTTTCCCCAATCCGTCCTCATCTACGCTCCCTTCTCGTGGCAGGAATTTCCTAAAGACCTCAAGAAATTCAACAAGCAGCCTCTCGGCGAAACGCTTCTGCCCACGCTCATGTTGCGGCTCGGCGAGGTTTTTTACCGCGCTTTCGCGATTGGACTTTTCGGCTGGGCGATCTGGAGAATGTGCCGCTTTTTTCAAACCGATGCCACAACGGCGAGCCTGTTCTGCTTGGTGACCGTGCTGGCCCTGCCAGCTTCGCTCACGGCCGGGAAAAACGGGCAGTTCAATATGCTCCTCTCCGCGTCGATGATACTTGCGGCGCTCTGTGTTTCAGAAAAACGCTGGTGGTCGGCTACGGCGTGGCTGATTTTGGGCGTCATCGCCAAGCCACTCGGACTCGTTCCGCTTTTGCTGATCGGAGCCCTTTACCGGCCTCTCTGGTGGAGATTGCCGCTCGGAATGCTCGTCTTTGCAGCGCTCTCATTCGTGCACTATGATCCAAGTTATGTATTGAACCAGTGGAACATGTGCATCAAGCAGGTGACTATTGCCAGCATTCCTCCGGGCAACAATTACGACGACATCGCCGCCATGTTCCGAACCTTCGGATTCGACCTGCCCGATAAACAATGGTTCCCCGTCCGCGCCGCATTTGCTTTCGTCACGCTCGCACTCGCTTGGAGGCTGAAAAAAATCTACCCGGCCGCGATCGCTCCTTTTCTGGTGACGGCATTGTCCGCCGCTTATCTAATGATTTTCAACCCCCGCACGGAAGCGGTTTCCTACATCATTCTCTCCCCGTTTATTGCACTCTGCGCGTCGATTCTTCTGCGGGAAAAAGTCATGACTCCGCTCGTATGGATTCTGGTTTTTATATGCATCGGACTCGGGTCGGACTGCTACGGCGACATTTATAAATTGACGCGCATCTGGTTCAAACCCCTTCTCGCTTTGGTTTTTTTCGTGATCCTCGGCATGTTCGCGTTTCAAAAAAGCCAGCCTTTGGAATTGGTTAGAAAGTGTTGAAAAGGTCTAAAAAAAGATTTGAACAATGTTTCCCGTTCGACACTCTTCGCACAGAGTCTGACTTGATCCAAAAATCTCAAATGTCCTTTCGCGTCGCCACATTCAATATGCAAAACGGCCAGCCTTGGAGTGATGTCGATCCATTCCCTCCTGTGCTTAATCTGAATGCGGTGGTTGGATTTTTAAAGACGCTCGATGCCGATATTCTGTGTCTCCAAGAGGTCGAGCAGGGCCACGATGGCGGCATGCAAGTCGACCCTCCCCCAAACTACACGGTCTTAAGAAAGGCATTCCCCGGCTACGACTCTGTCTTTTCGTATCCCCTGAAAAATGACACCGAGCTTCCGTTCGGTCTCGGCCTCGCCATTTTTTCGCGAACAAAATTAACCGGCTTTCAAAAAACCGACCTGCCCGCTGCGGAGCTGGAGTTCGAGTTCGGTGGTAAAAAACGCCGTGCCTCACCGAGGCTTTTGCTTGAGGTTTTGACCACGCTGGATGGCCGACGCTTGCGGATTCTCAACACCCACCTGCAGGCATTTTTCATGATCGGGGATTCGAGCAACGCCCACTCCGCTCAGCGTGATATTGTGGAATCCAAACTCCGAGAGTTTGGAGACGAGCCGCTCCTTCTTGCGGGGGATATGAATTCCGCCCCCGACGAGTCGCTGGTCGAGCAATTTCAAAGCGCCGGCTTTCGCGCGGTTCAAAACGAGGAAATCACTTGGCGCCGCATGCCGTTCGTGACCGATCATATTTTTTACAACCCACCGCTCAGGCTCGTTTCCCACCGAATAGAAAAAACAACCGTCTCGGACCATCACGCCGTTGTGGCGGATTTCGAGTTTGTCTGAACCGTCGCTCCGCCATTCGGAGTAATCAGCGCCTGGGACTACGCCTCCTTATAGTGCAGGCTCAGAATCCTCAGAGCATTCGCGTCTTTTTCAGCCGTGAAAAGGTAAAGCCGGAGAGCGATGCTGCCCTGCATCCATTGATATCCCACCAGCGTCTGAAGCACATCGCCTTCACGGTTGCGCGAGCGAGTGAGCAGGCGGCCGATGCCATATTTGGAATCCACATTGCGACGCACCTCATCGAAGAACAGATCATATCTCGGCGAGTCCCACGAACTGTCTCCAAAGTGGAGCTCGATCTCGTTCAACATATCGTTCCGGAAATAAAACAAGGCGCGCTGAAGCTGCTTCTGCGGGATGCCCTCCACCACAAAAACTGTCCGGCCCTCCACGACCTTGCGCTCTGTGATTTTTGCTTTGATCCCCACCAGGCTTTGCTCCACGCGTGTAGGGGATTCGCCCCACTGGAAATTGAACGGCACACGCATCTGCTGCTCGGCATGAACAGCCGGCGAAAAACCAAGCCCCGCCAGCAGAAACAAAATACACCCCAGAAATCTCATGTCCCCCCAACTTCCCGATTACAAGCGCCGCCGTCAACCATCTCGAAAAAAATACTCTCAAATACTATTTGCCAAGCTCTGAAAAAAGGCGAATAAGGGCATTGCAGATTGGATCAGGATTTGGTGGACATCCCGGAGAGAAGACTCCCTGGGCAGTTTGAAACCCGGCAGTCGGGAACAGGCCTCGATCTCTAATGCGTTAAATATAGTAAATACCATGGGTAATAAACTCTACGTCGGCAACCTGTCCTTCAACACGACAGAGATCGCCATTCAGGACCTGTTCTCGCAGTGCGGTG
>JBIIUB010000014.1:0-43146 GCA_044340205.1 Terrimicrobiaceae bacterium | reverse complement strand
CCGGCAGGAGCGCTGTTCTCGCCGAGGGCAACGGCGAGAGCGCGAAGTGCGTAGAGCGCGGGGCCAGGCTTGGAGGGATGCGATTTGCGGTGGGCGAGGAGTTTGTCGAGTTGGATGGGAATTCCCACAGTGGCCAGCGGGCGCGACCAGCTGCGGATCATGGCGTCGGCCACGGCTTTCCGCATCGGTGAGGCGGGCGTGATTTTGTTGTTTTCGATGCTCCCCAGGAAGCGCTCAAGGTCTTCGATGGTTACGCGTCCACCAGCGCCACTGCCGGCGATGCCCGCGAGATCTGCCGCGCGTAGCCCAAGCTCCGACATGCGGGCCTTCATGCGCGGCGAGAGGTAGGTGACTCCGCCGGCGTGAGCTGGAACGGGAAGCCCGCTAGGCACGGTTGGCTCCACTTTTTGCGGAGCGGGTGGTGTGTCGGAGCGCTTCTTTGCTGGCTTGCGCGAGGTTTTTTCGGGTTCATCTAATCCAAGGCGCTTGGCTTCCTCGGCACTGACTTCGATCTGACCGAGAATCGCACCCACCGGATAGCTCGTGCCGTTTTCGGCGAGAATTTCCGTGATCACTCCCGAGCAAGGCGCGGTGACGGCCATCATAGCCTTGTTTGTCTCGACCTCGATGAGATCGGCATCGGCTTGAATGCTGTCACCTTCTTTGAAAAGGAGGCGGACGATGGTCGCCTCGGCGATGGATTCGCCGAGTTGGGGCATTTTAATGGGAACGAAGGCCATGGTGGATCAGATGTGAAGGAGGCGCCGGGCTGCGGCGGCAATGGTGGATGCTGTGGGGCGGTGGGCCGCCCAAAGGTCGGGATGATAAGGGACCGGCGTGTCTTTGGCGTTGATCCGCATCGGAGCGGCATCGAGGAGACCGAACCCTTCGGTGGAAACGCGGGCGAGAACTTCGGCTGTGACACCGCCCCAAGGCCACTCTTCGCTCACGCAAAGCAGGCGGCCGGTGCGGGCGACGGATGCCAGAATCGTGTCTGTGTCCAGCGGCTTCACGCTGCGCAGGTCGACAACTTCGATTTCGTATCCGTCCTCCACCAGTTCCTGGGCGGCGGCGAGGGATTCGTGGAGCATTGCGCCATGTGTCACGATGGTGGCATCCCGGCCGGCGCGGGCGATGCGTGCCTTACCGATCGGCAGGGCGGTCTCGGGGAGGGAATCCGCTTTGAGATGGTTATAGAGAAACTTGTGCTCACAGAAAATGACCGGGTCATCGATGTTCACGGCTTCGAGCAACATTGTGTAGGCATCCTCGACGGTTGCGGGTGTCACAACCACCAGACCGGGCCAGTGGGCGTAAATGGCTTCCAGACTCTGGCTGTGGAAGGGACCTCCGCCGGAAGTGCCGCCGGAGGGCAGGCGCACCACGATCGGGCAGGGAACGCTGGTGCGATAGAAAAGCGTGGCAGCGTGGTTGACGATCTGGTTAAGGCCGCAGGTCGAAAAGTCGGCGAACTGCATTTCGACAATCGGACGGGCGCCTTCAATGGCGGCACCGATCGCCATGCCCACGATGGCGTCTTCGCTCAGCGGGGCGTCCAGCACGCGTCCGGGGAATTCGGCGGAAAGATTTTTGGTGGCTTTGAAGGCACCGCCGAAATTGCCGATGTCCTGCCCGTAGAGAAAAACGCGGGAGTCGGTCGCGAGGGCCTTTTGCTGGGCGAGGCGGATGGCTTCGAGGTAGGTGATCATGAGGCGGCGTATTGTTCCCGGTATTCGGGTCTGGAGAGAGCGGCCCAGTCGTCCTCGCTAGGGTCTGGCGAGGGTTCGCGGCGGACGCGGTAGGCTGTGTCATTGACCTCGGCCTCGGTCTCGTGCCTCCAGGCGGCGACTTCATCAGCCGTGTGCCAGCCTTGGTCGATGATGTGCTTTTCCGCGAGCAGCACACAATCCGAACCAACAGTGGATTTTTTCAATTTGGGATCGAGATAAGCAAAGTCGTCATGCTCTCCGTGGCCGACGAGGCGCAGCAAGTCCGCAACGACCAGCTGGGGTCCGCCGCCTTCGCGCGCGGCGTGAATGGCGTTGCGCAAGGTCTGGAGGCAATCCATCAGGCTTGTGCCATCGGCCTTGTGAGCACCCACTCCATAGCCTGCGGCTTTGTCCAGAAGGTCGGCGCAGGCGTATTGGCGGGAGTTCGGTGTGGAGTAGGCGTATTGGTTATTCGCAACAACCACGATGAGCGGCAACTTGTCCACAGCGGCGGCATTGAGCCCTTCGTGGAACGCGCCGGTGGATGTCCCGCCATCGCCGATGCAGGTGGCTCCCACGGCACCCTGCTCGCCTTTGAGACGGCGCGCGAGAAGTGCTCCCGCCACGCTGGGGATCATGGCTCCAAGGTGACTGATCATGGCATAGTAACCATCCTGGGGACGGCCGCGATGGATGTTTCCATCCCGGCCACGCATGGAGCCGAGCTGAGATCCCAGGTAGGTGCGAAGTGTGTCGAGAACCGTGTCGCCGAATGCGAGGCGTCCAGCTTGATCTCGGATGAGCGGGGCAAAAACATCACCCCGTCGGAGTTGGATGCCCACGGAGACGCTCAGCGCCTCCTGGCCGCGGCCGAGGAACACGCCGCCCTTGATCATGCCGGCACGGAAGAGGGCTGCGAGTTTTTCCTCCAGCACACGCGAGGTGAGCATGACGCGGTAGGCTTTGATGAAATCGGACTGGGTAACCGGCGCGATCTTTTTGGACATTACCGGGATTTTATACGGCCAAGCATCCACCTTCTGCAAAGCATTCCTTCATGCTGGAAAAAGGTGTCCTCACTGGGCGGGGGGCATGAGTTGAATGGCGAGGGGTGTTGACGCATCGAAGTGAACATCGTTCTGGGATGAGGCCAAAAGAATTCCCTCCCTCTTGAAGGCTTCATAAACCGCAATGAGCAAATCGCTCGGGACTCCATTCGAGGCGTGGGGCACTTTTTTATCCACCCAATAAAAGGCGCGGAGCAAGAGCGAATCCTTGAGAATATCCTGTAAAAAGACACTCGCCTCGTGGCTTTTCAGGACACCCGGGTGCGCGGTCACGATGGCTTGGACAAGGTCGATGGCTTTTTTGATCGGCGCGCCGTGGGCGAGGGAGATGGAAAAATCCTGGCGCGCGTGGTTGTCGGAGAGCGTCCAATTCACCACCGTGCTTTGGAGGAGGGCGCTGTTCGGGATGAGGATTTCCACCCCGTCGCCACGGCGGAGTTGGCAGCAGCGGCTGCCGATGGCCGTGACCGTGCCGGAATAGGTGGCCACATCGATGATGTCGCCGATGCGGATCGGCCGCTCGAAGAGGAGGATGATTCCGCTGATGAGATTGTTGACGAGTTGCTGGGCGCCGAAGCCCACGGCGATGGCCGCGCCGCCGCCGAGGAGGGCAAAAATCGTGAGCGGGATTTTTACGACAGACAAGGCCACGAGACACACGACTCCGAGGAGGATAAAATGCGTGAATTTCTGAACGATCGCTTCGGTGGTGGCATCCAGGCTGAAGCGCTGCCGGAGCCTTGAGCGCAGCCAATGGCTGAAAGCGGATGAAAGCATCCCGCCAAGCAGCAAAATGGCGAACGCGATGAACAGCATTCCCAAAGTCACCGAACTCGGGCGCTGCACGATCTGGCCGTTCACGAAAACCGAGTCGTTGAGAGTGAAGACGCCGGTGTTCCAAAAATCCTTTGCTTTTTCACCCAGGGAGACGGCAGCCGCATCCACTTTGTCGCCCAACCCGAGCGATTTGCGGCGCACCACCAGGTCGGCATTTGTGAGCCGCAGCAGTTCGAGGAGTTTGGAAAATCCGTTTTCCCACTGGGAAAGAATCGCCTCCTCCTGCTTGAGAGTTTTTGTCAAAAGCTCGTCTTGAGGGGATGCGCCGGGGCTTCCGTTGCTATTGGCCGCTGCGAGGCGCACGCGCTCCACGAGCTTTGCGCGAAGTCCGGGGATGAGCGGTTGCCATGTCTGGACATCCTGCGATCGATCGGCCACCAGCCGTTCGATTCGGTCGATGGATTCGGCCTTCGCGGCATTCCAGAGGTCGTAGCGTGTTTGCCAGATTTGGCCTATGACAAGAAGGCCCAGGCGGCGGTATTCCAGAAGCTGGAGTTGGCTTTCGATGCTGTCCTCGAGGAGTTCGGCGGTTTGATTGTTTTCCGGCGAGGCGTCGTTGGAAGGGAGGTTTTTGAATTGTCGGCCGACCTTTGCGGCCATGGCCGAGAGGGCGTCCTCTTCGCTCCGGATGTCTGTGAGTTTTTTTTGAAGCAAGCTCGCTGGAAATGAAACGCGTCCCTCCAAGTTCTGGCTCCGGAGTTTCGCGAGATCGATCAAAGCGCTCCGCAAATCGGCATCCGGCTGCCAACTTTTATTGTCGGAACGGAGGGTGTTTTCGGCGAGCGCGGCTTCCACGCGGGTTTGCTGAAGTTTCAAAAGCCATTGGTCGCGGGGTGACCCTGGCGCTCCCTTGGACTCGAGGATCTGGAGTTTTTGCTGCTGCACCTTCAATGCCTCGAATGCGTTCGCGGCCTGCTGTGCCCGGGTCTCGCCGATTTTGTTCAACGCCTCCAACCAATCAGCCGCCTGCCAGCCATCGATCCGCGCCGAGTCGAAAAGGAGGAGTCCGTTCTCGGGTGTGACCTCAGGTGGCTTGAAGTCGGAAATTGACTGGCGAACTTCGGCAGCCTGTTCTTCCATCGTCTGCGCCGCGTTTTTCCAATCCTCCGCCAAGGTTTGGGCTTCGACCCATTGAGTAAGGATTTGAATATACTCCCGGTATTCCTCGGGCGTGGAGGCTTCGCTTTTCTGAAATTCCTCGAACCCGCCTGTCCGCGCCCTCTCCAACAGCGATTGGGGATCAACCGGCGACGAAGGTTGCTCAGAAGGCGAGGGAAGCGGTGTTTGGCCGCAGAGGGGAGCAGCAAGATAGAGCAGGAATGCAAGGGTCGCCCTTAAAAAAATGTTCATTTAATTGTGATTCCTATTGCCATGAGGGGAAACATGGCTACGATACACAACCTTTTCCAAAATGAAGCCAGAAATTCATCCAGACTATCAGGAAACCGTCATCGTGTGCGCTTGCGGTGCCACATATAAGACACGCTCCACTCGGCAGAACATCAAACTCGGCATCTGCGCCGCCTGCCATCCCTTCTTCACCGGCGAGCAGAAATTTGTCGATACGGCAGGCCGCGTTGACAAATTCAAGCAGCGCTACGGCACGGTTCGCGTCGCACGCGCCGTCAAGAAAGCCTAGCCAGACTTCCTTCTTTTCCAAAACGGTAAACGGGTTCACGACCTGTTTACCGTTTTTGTTTCATCATGGACTTTGAACCTCTCATCGAGCGCAAGCGCCGCCGCTTCGAAGAACTGGAAAGCGAGATTTCCTCGCCTGGCCTATTCGAAAACGCCGCGCATGCCAGGGAGGTGCTGCGCGAGCATGGTTCCACAAAAGAACTGCTCGAATCTTGGGAAAAGCTCACCCGCGCGCGCCGCGAACTTGAAGAAAACCGCGAACTCGCAGCAGGCGAGGACAAGGAAATGGCCGCCATGGCCCGTGAGGAGATCGAGCGCATCGAGCCGGAGATTCCTCTGCTGGAGCGCGCCGTGCAGGTAGCACTCCTTCCACCCGAGCCGGATGAGGACCGCGACGCCATAGTGGAAATCCGGGCCGGCACCGGGGGCACCGAGGCCGCGCTATTTGCAGCCGATCTGCACCGCATGTATTGCCGCTACGCCGATTCGCTGGGCCTCAAAGTCGAAGAGCTTGAATCCAGTCCGGCCGACCTGGGCGGCCTGCGTGAGGTCATTTTCCGTATCTCCGGCACATCCGTCTTCCGCCGCTTCCGCTACGAGAGCGGCGTTCACCGCGTGCAGCGCGTGCCCGCCACCGAGGCGCAGGGCCGCATCCACACCTCCACCGCCACAGTTGCCGTTCTTCCCGAAGCCGAGGAGGTGGATATCGAAATCAAACCCGAGGACCTGCGCATCGAAGTCTGCCGCGCCGGCGGACCCGGCGGTCAAGGCGTGAACACCACCGACTCCGCCGTGCAGGTCATGCACATTCCAACAGGAAGAATCGTTCGCTGTCAGGATGGACGCAGCCAGCAGAAGAACAAGGAGGCCGCGATCAAAATCATGCGCTCCCGACTCCTCGAGGACAAACGCCGCGAGGAGGAGGAAAAATACTCCGCCCACCGGCGCAGCCTCATCGGCGGCGGGGGACGCGAGGAAAAAATCCGCACCTACAATTTCGCCGAGAACAGGGTCACCGACCACCGCATCAAACTCTCGCTCTATTCGCTCGACCGGTTTCTCGAAGGAGACATCGGCGGCCTCGTGGAAGCGCTCCAGATCAGCGATATCGAGCAACGCTTGAAGGATTCCGGCATCGTCTGATGCCTCCGGCCCGCAGCATTTTTTGGCGGAGTTTTTGAAATAATTATCTTGTGGCCTCTCCGGGCATTATCCAGATTGCCCCTGCTTCAGGCGGTTTATGAACACCAATCCAGCTAATCCCACCGACCTGTCCGGCTTGGAAATGGACTTGCTCCAATCTTTCCAGCCTTCCTGGGTCAAGGACTCCACTCCATCCAGTAAAATTTCACAGATTTCCATCCGTGATGATAACGACGCGAGGGGGAGGTCTGGTTTCGACCGGGATGATGCCGATTTTCGATGGAACCGCAAACCGCCGAAATCCGAACGCCTGACCCGCAAGCACGGGGCCGAGCACTCCGACAAATCGCGCCGTCCCTCGGGTGACAAGCGCCCGGCAGGCAAGGGACCAGCACCCCGCAGGGACTCGCGGCAGGAATCCGACCGCCGCCAACAGCCAGCCGCGCCCCGCAACCCGGTTCTCGAAGGCTGGGAGATCAAGTTTGTTCCCGAGCCGCGCGGCGTTGATGGACTGCTGAAGCAGATCAAATCAACAGCCAAGACATATTCCCTCTTCGAGTTGGCCCGCCTGGTTCTCGAAAAATCCGCGCGCTATCTGGTGGAATTCCGTCGCACGACCGGCCCAGCGCTTTTTCAGGTTGTGGCGGACGGCACGCTCTGGATGAACGAGAGCGATGCTGTTGCGAGAATCCTCTCCGCGAACTTGGAAAATTTCTACCGCCGCGAGCGCATTGCTGTCGAACCTCCGAAGGCCGCCTCTCCTATCATCGCCCAGTGCGGCATGAGCGGCGTGCTTCTTGGCCCGCCGAACCTCCACGACTACCAGCTCAAGGTTCAAAAACTCCACGCCGAACGCTTCGGTAATATGGCGTTCGATATCTACAAGGCCCGCATCCGCATGGTCCGCGATGAGGAATCCATCCAGAAATGGCGCGACGAACAAAGCTCGCAGGATGTCTTTTTCCCGCTCGAAACCCCCGAAGGCACCGAGCCTGTGTCACTGAAGAGCCTCGCGGAAGTCACCGAGCATTTTCAGAAAAACCACGCCGCCACGGCGGTCATCAATGCCGGCGATCAATTCACCGTCCCAGGCTCCGCGCCCGTCAACGACTCCGCACCGGGCGTCATCGAATTCACCCGCCGCGAACTCGACAACCTCATCCGCTTCCCGCTTCCGCTCGCCAATTTCCTGAGCCAAAAACTCGCCGCCGGAGGCCTGCAAATCTTCAAGGCACACGAAAACATCACCTATGTCTCCGTGGCGCGTCCCAAGCTGCTCGACCGCCAGGCAAACCCCGTCTCCGAGAGCCTCGCCGCGATCCTCGACTATCTGGAATCAAACGCCGGGAAACCCCGCTCGGAACAATGGAAGGCCCTGCTCGAATTGCCCACGCTGCCATCGGATTCCGCCCTCCGGGAGGCAGCCCTGCTCCGCGATTTCCATTGGCTCCTGCTGCAAGGCCATGTCATTGACTTCGCCTCGAAAGGCCTCGAAATCCCGCGCCGCCCGTCCGCGCGCCCTCCGCAGGAAAAATCCAACAAGCCTCAGAAGAACCGCAATCCACAGGAAAATCCGGCCCCGCAATCCACAAAGCCAGAAGCCGTGGAAACCGCGCCGGAGAGCCCCGCTCCTGCTTCCGAGGCGCCTGCCGTGGACGAGCCAACTCAGCCCTCCAGCGAAAGCCAAGTCACCAAGCCGCTCGAGTGACCCACGGCCAGAAGCGGCTTGTTGGGATGCCACGCCAAGGCGCTGATGCCGACTCCCAAACGCGCCCGCTTGCGGCGGAACTGGCCTTTTTCAAAAGTCACCACCAGCAACGTTCCCTCGCCATCACCCGTCGCGAGTTGAGCGGTGGCAGGTGAGAAATCCAGCGCCAGCACTTCGCTCCCGCTGCCATCGACCTGAATGGGATGCGCTCCCTCCGGGCCCGTCTTCGATGCGCACGGCCAGACCGTGACCACCGGACTCCCCGCCGTGGCGAGGCGTTTGCCATCGGCCGAAAAAGCCAGCGCGCGAACTTTCGATTCAAACCCCTCCATGTTGAGCGGATTGTCCCTCGGGATATCGTAAACATGCACACTCGCGGTCTGGTCCGCCGTGGCCAGCCAGCGTCCGTCATTGCTCCACCGCACCTGCAGGCTCGCTCCGCCCCAATCAAAGCGGGCGAAAGATTCTTTTTCACCAAGCCGCCAAAGCAACGCCCCACCTGCGCCCACAGTGGCGATCTCGGCGGGTGACTTGGGATTCCATGCGAAATCCGACACCACGGCCGGCAAGTCACGCAGGCTTTTTTCATCGCTCCCTGCCGCGTCGAAAATGTGCAACGCCTTGCCCTGGCCTGCTGCGAGAAGCGCTCCATCGGGGCTCGTGCGCACATGCTCGATCATCCCTCGCCCGGGCTTCCATTCCCTCGAGCCGCAGCGGATTTTTCCGTCAAAACCGCAAGTCGCAGGCTCGCCGGCGAACCAGTCCGAGCTACCATTCCCCATGCCGTGGCCAGGCAGTTCCATAAGAAGCGTCGCCGTTTCGTCTGCCACCAGCACAGGACCGGTGGCGGGAGTCACGAGCAATCGCGTTCCCTCGGGATTCCACTTCAGCCCGAGGATGTGATCCCCCGCAGTGATCGAGCCGGGGCTTTTCAAGCGAGGCAGGAGCGGAATCCGCTGGTGAGGGCTTCGCGGTCGAGTTTTCGGCCGATGAAAACCAAGCTGTTCTTGCGTGGGCGTCCCGCCCAAGGACCGCCACTCGCCGCGTCGATGAGCATGTGCACGCCTTGGAACACGACGCGGTCGGCCTGACCCTTCACGGCGAAAACCCCTTTCATACGGAAAATGTCCTGCCCCTGATCGCGAACGAGCTTCGAAATCCAGTCGTTGAGTTTTTTGCCATCGCACTCCCCCTCGGCTTCGATGCCCACGCTCGAGATATCCGAGTGGTGATGGTGGTGATGCCCATGCGCGTCCAAAAAGTGGGGATTGAGTTCCGTCGCGCGATCAAGGTTGAAGCCGCCCACCTCGAGCACTTTTTTGATGTCGATCTCCGCGCGCGTCGTGCGGTGGATGACCGCCAGGGCATTGATCGCGCGGATGCGCTGCTCGGTTTCCTGCAGTTCTTCGGAAGTCGCAAGATCACTCTTGTTCAGAAGAATCACATCCGCAAAAGCCACCTGCTCCTCGGCCTCGTGAGTCTCATCGACATGACGCGAGAAATGGTGCGCATCCACCACCGTCACCACACCGTTCACCACCGTCTGCTCCCTCAATTCCTCATCCACAAAAAATGTCTGCACCACCGGCCCCGGATCAGCCAGCCCAGTCGTCTCAATCAGGATGTGATCGAACTTGTCGCGGCGCTTCATGAGGTTTCCCAGAATGCGAATCAAATCCCCGCGCACCGTGCAGCAAATGCACCCGTTATTCATTTCAAACAACTCCTCCTCGGCATTGATGACCAACTCATGGTCGATACCCACCTCGCCAAATTCATTTTCGATCACCGCAATCCGAAGCCCGTGGTTTTCCCCGAGTATGCGATTCAAAAGCGTGGTTTTCCCGGCCCCAAGGAAGCCGGTGAGAATAGTGACAGGTATGCGCGACATCCCACGAGTAAACAGGAAAAGCCGAAATCCTGAAAAGACTCTTTTGATTTTTAAAGCTTGGGGTTGGCGCCTATCAAAAAACCGCCAGAGTAGCCGTTTTTATTCCGCCTCTTTCTCAATAATTTGAGATTTGTGATGTCTGTTTATATACTAATTCAATGCCCGCTACATACAACATTAAGGAAGCTCAGGCCAATCTCACAAAGCTCTGCCGCTCCGGCAGGAAGTTTGTAATCTCCAATCGCAATCGTCCGGTTGTTGTCGCCCTGCCCGTCGAGGATTTCGAGGCTCTGCTGGAAACGCTGGATGTTCTCGAGGATACCGCTGCAATGAAGGCAGTGCGTGCAGTCAGGGCTGGAACGGCAAAATACCGCGCTCTGGATCTCTCGGATGAAAATTTCGGCCTCTGAGCAAGTTTCAAATTGGCTCTGCGCCTTGCCACCGCAAACCAAACGGCGAGTGCGCATGGCCCTCCGCGCGCTGGCCAAAAACCGGGGTGACATCAAAGGTCTGCGAGGTCCGTTGGAGGGTTTCTGTCGATTGCGGGTCGGTGGCATCCGCATCCTCTTTCATCAAGTCCAGTCCAACGAAATCCTCCTAGACTACGCCAACACGCGGGATGTCGTTTACGAACTCTACGAGCAAATTCTTGCGGATCGAAAAACACGCAAATCCCCGCAGTGAAAAGCGGCACACCATTTCACGGAGGAATCATAAATGCAGACCATTGATGGCGCGGCGTGACCGGCGGGTGTTGCATGATTCTAACCGGGGCGCTTTGAGGGTGTAGACAAAATGTCGTTTTGACCGAGGCCTTCTTCTCTGTGATATTTTAAATATGTTAGCAACTCTTGAGGAAATTACCCAGCAAGTATTGCAGCTTCCTTCCCGGCAGCGTCTTGTTTTGGCAGGCCTTCTTCTGGAAATGGGCGACGCCAGTGATCATTCAGACGTTGATGACGCATGGGAACAGGAGATTCAGGATCGGATCAAATTGGTAGATAGCGGAGCTGTCGCAGGTATTTCCTACAGCGATGTCATGCGCGAGGCTGACCAGATCTTTGCTTCGTGAACATCATTTTTGTGCCTGAGGCCAAAAGGGAGTTTCTTGATGCCATTTCATATTACGAGGCGGTGAGGGCGGGCTTTGGTCAGAGGTTCAAGGACGAAGCGGATCGCTGCATTCTTTGGGTGGCTGAACATTCGGGCCTATACCGGGTTCGTTCAGGCGGGTATCAGAGGATCAATTTACGCGTGTTCCCCTACTACATCCCTTTCATCATTCGCGGTTCGACTCTCTGGGTATTGTCTGTCGCTCATGGTGCCAGAAAACCGGAGTATTGGATAAACCGAAAACAAGAAGGCTGAATTTCCGATTTTCGAAACCCTTGGGCGTGCCGTTGCGGTAAGAGGGAGCGTTCGTGGAACTTTGGCCGCTAGTCCCCGCGTCCGCCGAAATCCACTTTTGGATAAGTCCGCAGGTAAGCAGCGACTTCGTTTGTGAAGAGGTTACCGAACTCGGCGAGTTTCTTTTCGCCCATGCCGCCGATCATGCGCAGGGAGTCGATGTGGGTAGGGTATTCACGGGCCATCTGGCGGAGCGTGTTATCGCCGAAGATCACATAAGCCGGCACGCTGCGCTCGTCGGCGAGGCGTTTGCGGAGTTTGCGCAGGCGGTCGAAGAGTGTCTCGTCGCACTCGATCTCGCCGGTGCGCGGGACGCTGATTTTTTTCAGCTCCACCGGCTTTGAGAGCATGATGACGCGGCGGGACTTCAAGGCGTCGAGTCCGAGGTCGGTGAGGGCGATGGTGGGAAATTGTCCGGCATCCTGCGCGAGGTAGCCGAGGCGCAGGAGATCGCGGCCGATCGCACTCCACTGCGGGCGAGTGAGATCTTTGCCGATGCCGTAGGTGGTGAGATTGTCATGCCCCCAGCGTTGGATTTTTTCATTCGCGGAGCCGGTCAGAATTTCGATGAGGTGGTTCATGCCGACGCCGAAGCGCCCTCCTTGCCGGACGCGGTAAACACATGAGAGCAGCATCTGCGCTTGGGTGGTGGCGTTGTAATTCTCGCGGGGTTGGAGGCAGTTGTCGCACGAACCGCAATTCGGCTCCGTGTAGGCCTCCGCGAAGTAATTCAGAAGCTCTCGGCGGCGGCAAGTCGGGCAGTCGGCATAACCCATCATGAGACGCAATTGCTCGCGAGCGATCCTCTGCTCGTGGGCGTCGCTCATTTCATCGATGAAGTGCGTCTGCTTCGCGGCATCACCCGCGCTGAAGAGCAGGAGGCAGTCGCCGGGGAGTCCATCGCGGCCGGCGCGACCGGTTTCCTGGTAGTAGCCCTCGATGTTTTTCGGCAGGTCGTGGTGAATGACCCAGCGCACATTGGGTTTGTTGATGCCCATGCCGAAGGCGATGGTGGCGCAGACTATGCGCGTCTCGTCGCGGATAAAGAGTTCCTGATTTTGCGCCCGTTCGTTGTTGGTGAGGCCCGCGTGATACGGCACGGCGGGGAATCCGCGCTCCGAGAGGCTCTCCGCCACACGGTCCGCCGAGGCGCGCGTGGCGCAATAGACGATGCCACTGTCCATCGGCCGCGATTTGATAAAGTCCAGAATCTGCTTCGTAGGCTGCTCCTTGGGAATAACGCGGTAGGAGAGGTTCGGGCGATTAAAGCTGGCTACAAAAACCTCGGGCTCGCGCAGGCGAAGGTGCTTGATAATATCCTCCCGCACGCGCTCGGTGGCCGTCGCCGTGAGTGCCATGAGCGGAATGTCGGGAAGCCATTCGCGAAGCCGTGCGATCTGGCGATACTCGGGGCGGAAATCATGACCCCACTCGGAAATGCAATGCGCCTCGTCGATGGCCACGGCAGCGACATTCCAAGCGCGGAGGTTTTCCTGCCAATGGTCGAGCATGAGGCGCTCCGGTGCCGCGTAGAGAAGCTTGTAGCGGCCTTGGTGCAGTCCCGCCAGACGCGCTTTCGTTTCTTTGACGCCAAGCGAGGAATTCAAAAATGTCGCCTCAACACCCGCAGCCTCCAATTGGTTCACCTGATCCTTCATCAGAGCGATCAGAGGCGAAACAACAAGCGTCAAACCCTCCCTCAACAGCGCCGGCAACTGAAAGCACAGCGACTTGCCGCCGCCAGTAGGCAACAGAGCAAACGAATCCCGCCCGGCGAGGTTCGCCTCCATGATCTCGCGCTGAAGAGGGCGAAATCCATCGTAGCCGAATGTGGCTTTCAGCGCTTTTTGAAGTTTATCCATGCGAAAGAAGGCGCTGAAGACTCCGCGAGAGAAGGCGCTGAATCGAGTGGAAAATTCGGGGATTGTGGGGTGCGTGGAGCAGACCCGGGCGTTCAGGGGAACGGGGGCTTGTGTGAGGTTCGCGGTTCATTCTTGGGACAAGCCAGAGGTTGTCCCTCCGAAGGAATCGATTCACGGCCAGGAAGACCGCGCTTCAGGCTGTGACGAGATCGAGCCAGGCGGGGTTTGATTCGGCGTGCAGGCGGATTTCGTCGAGGATTTGGTGCAGCCTGGTAGCGGGTTTCCATCCCCAAGCTTCGCGTGCGAGGGCAGGGTCGAGGATTGCCCAGGGAATGTCGAACGGGCGGCTGGATTGGTCGCTGGAAATTTGATTCGGGTCGTTGATGGCCAAGGCGGGGCTGATTTTTTCGGCACACCATGCGGAGAGTTCGCGGAGGGACATGGAGTTTTCGTGACCGCCAGCGAGGTTGATGATGCGGGGTTTTTCCGTCCCGCGAAAATCGATCTGCTTGAGGAGGAGCGGGACGATATCCCTCGGATGCAGGCAGTCGCGGACTTGGAGCCCCGAGCCGCCGAAGCCGATGTATTTCAGCGGACGCCCAGCGCGCCAGGAGTGAATCCAAAAGGAGAAAATGCCCTGGTCGGCTTTTCCAAATTGTCCCGCACCGGCGAGGACGCCGCAGCGATTGATCCAGACGGGGAATCCGTAGGCGTCGCCGTATTCGAGCGCGAGCCACTCGGAACAGAGCTTCGTGCTGCCGTAGAGACTGATTGGCGGCGCTGTGGAGAATTGCTCGGTGATTCCGCCGCGCGACCAACCGGGGCCGGATGCGGTGGATGGCAACTCGAAGCGGGCGGGCGTTTTTTCCATCGGCAGGCCTGCCAGCGCAGCGATCGAATAGACGCGGCTGGTGGAGAGCAGTGTGAACCCGGCTTTCCATGTTTTGCAGAGCTCCAGGAGATTCACGGTGCCGTAGAGGTTTTGGTCCACCAGATCGCGGCTAGAAGAACCATCCACCCCGGCAAGCACACTGGGATTCGCCGCGCAGTCGATGATCCAGTCACACGCTGGTAGGCTTTCAAGCAGTGTCCGGTCGCGCACATCGCCGATGCGGATATCGCAGCCCAGCGCACGGAGCGGCTCGAGATTCGTCTCGCTGCCTTTGCGGGAGAGGTTGTCGAGGCCGAGGATTTGGAGACTGGATCGATGCTCCAGCAGAGTGCGTGTGATCACAGATCCGGCGAAGCCGCAAATGCCCGTGATGAGGATTTTCATGTGGTGATGGGTTTTTAGTGGGTCGTAGAGGGGAGAGAATGAAAAACGGCCTGGGTGCGCTCTGGTCCTACCGACCTTGCAGTCTGGCACTCAAGGCAGCGAAAGCCTCATAAACGATCGATCGGCGTTCGCAAAAGACGCACTCTATCTCGGCAACACCGGAGTCTTCCATAGCACGATAGGCGAAAATAACTCGGTAAGCGCGAACGCGAAGCCGAAAATAACCGGAGAGATCGTTTTCAAGTGCTTTGATGTCACCCTTCTCACTCTCGAGCATGCGCAATGCCTCTCTCAGGCGCTTTCTAGGTTCGGGAGCGAGGCAAAGAACAAAGTTGCGAACCTGATCGGAGATGTTGACCTTCATTATTTCTCATCAAGGACATCAAGCGGCATGAATTTCGTTTTCCCGGATTTGTGATCCCGTATTGCCTGCATGGCCAAAGGATTCGACATGATTTCCATCGTCTCCAGCATCGCCTCAAATCTTTCTGGAGAAAGAAGGTAACCCACCGCCTTATCCCGACGGGTTATAATTACTGGCTGCTCTTCCGCTTCGCGCAGAATAGAGGGGAGGCCAGCTTGAGCTTCTGTGACGGAATATGTAATAGCCATAGCAATCTATATAGAGCGTCCGTCGGTTGAAAGCAAGTCGGCTACATTTTTAATCGGGCGCTCTGTCCAGGACGCTTTAGGCGTGCGTGATACCTAGAACTTGTCCCGCCATGCCGCATGACGGTATTGGCGCATGGAAAGGATGTTACCCGCGTGTCTTCCAGGCTTCGACGATTTGGCGGATGGTTTCGGTGAGGCTGATGGTGATGTCCCACGCGGGGTAGTGGGATTTCATTTTTCGGAGGTCGCTGTAGTAGCAGATGTGGTCGCCGATGCGGTTTTGGTCCACGTAGCTGAAGATTTGTTTTCTTCCGGTGAAGGATTCGGCGATTTGGAAGGCTTCGAGGATCGAGCAGGAATTTTGTTTTCCACCGCCGAGGTTGTAGACCTCCGCGACGCGGGGGGCTTTGCAGAATTCCCACATGAAGCGGGCCACATCCTCGCTGTGGATGTTGTCGCGCACCTGCTTGCCCTTGTAGCCGAAAACCTTGTATTCGCGGCCTTCGAGATTGCATTTCACGAGGTAGCTGAGGAAGCCGTGGAGCTCGACGCCGGAGTGGTTCGGGCCGGTGAGGCAGCCGCCGCGCAGGCAGCAGGTGGGCATGTCGAAATAGCGTCCGTATTCTTGCACCATGACATCCGCCGCGACTTTGGAGGCGCCGAAGAGGGAGTGTTTCGATTGGTCGATTGAGAAGGATTCGGCGATGCCGTGCTCGTAGGCGAGATCGTCGTAATCCCAGCGCGTGTCGAGTTCGCGGAGAGCGATGGTATTTGGCCGATCACCGTAAACTTTGTTCGTGGACATGTGGACGAACGGCGACTCGGGGCAGGCTTGGCGGGCGGCTTCGAGAAGGTTCAGCGTGCCGACGGCGTTGGTGTCGAAGTCATCAAAAGGGATCGCCGCTGCGCGGTCGTGCGAGGGCTGCGCGGCGGTGTGGATGATGATGTCGGGCTTAATTTTGGCAACGAGGTCGAGAACGCCTTGCCGGTCGCGGATGTCGAGTTCGTGGTGGGTGAAGCCGGGGATGAGATCAGCGAGGCGTTTTTGGTTCCATCGCGTGTCGCCTTGGGGGCCAAAAAATGCCGCGCGCTGGTTGTTGTCCACCCCGTGGATGGAACAGCCCTGCCGGGCGAAAAAAATCGAGACTTCGGAACCGATGAGGCCGGAGGAGCCGGTGACGAGGGTTTTCATGCGATGGTGGGGATCAAGCTATTTCAAGAGACATCAGAGTAAAATCAAAAGATAGCGCAGCCACTCAAAGCCAGCGCCGCAGAGCGCTTGAGAGTTCCAAGAACGGGGTTGAGTGCAGGTGGTGATCCTGTATTTTATGACAAGCATGCTCACCCGGGATGTGCATAAATCGACATCGCTCGGTTTCAGGCGAGGGCGCGGTTCAGATCGAGTTGATAGCGTGCTACGAAATACGGGCCGACTTGCCGGTCGCTGTGATGCTGGAAGCCGAAGCGTTCGTAAACTGCGCGGAGCTTTGGCCGCGAAGCTTCAGTGTCAAGGCGCAGATAATGGCGTCCAAGCTCGCGTGCGCGGTTTACTGCCCATGCGAGCAGGTCGTAAGAGATTGTCCCACCGGCAAACGCGCGTTTGACGGCGAGACGATGAACGTAGGCCGCTTCGCCGCGTGGCAGATCGGGCCAGAACAGTTCATCTTCAAGTTGGAATTTCATGGTGCCAACAATTTCCCCCGTGACTTCCGCAACGGCGAACAGCCCGCACACGACATCATTGGTGATGCGTTCCGGCAATAGCTCGTCGCCCTTCCACATCGGCATTCCACGTTCACACAGCCACTCCGACGCTTCGGTGAGGACAGCCGCGACATTCGCCATGTCGGCTTCTATCGCATATCGAATCTGCACCTCAAAATTATATGAAGTAGTGGACATGATCATTCATTAACTTCTTCCGAGAGAACGCGATCACCGTGCGACGGTGGCGATGAGATGACGAGGAAATGTGAGGGAGCAGTCGCTGCGTTCGATACCTGATGCATTATGCCCGGCGCGATATGAACACCTTCGCCAGCGCACAGCCTCGAATCTCCTTCCGGTGACCGGATCGCGATTTCACCTTCCAGTATAAAAAAGAACTGGCGGCTGTGTCGATGATAGTGCGGAACTTCGGCGGTGCCCGGTGGCATCGACTCTTGAATGACAGATAGGTTATCACTTTTCAGCAAATGCCACCCGTCGCATCCCTCTCCCCAAGTATAGTGCTCGGCGGTGTGTTTGCTGGTTGGGTTCATAATTTCCTTCCTTCATCCACTTCGTAGAAATCAAAGAACGTGATGATGTCGGTGCGGTGCGCAAGACCGCTCGCGGTCTTGTAGGCTTCCAGTTCTTGTGTCGAGCCATCGTCCTCATCACGCCAACCGCGTTTTAGCATGAACTTATTCCAGACCAGAACCTGCTCGTCGTTGGGGTGCCACCCGTTGGCGAAACACCACGCGAGAATCTCGTCGTCGCTTCCACCTGCCAGCACGCGCTCGCGTAAGGCCTCGTAGCTTACGCCAAGAAATCGGCTACAGCGCCCATCGAAGCTAACGCCGAGGTTTGCGTGAAAGTCTTCGCGTAGCCGGTCGGCAGCATGGAGGCGAATCTTGTCGAGCATTCGCCCAAAATATACGATGCCACCGGTGAGGTCATAGGCGCTGCGGGGGGCGAATTTGGGACTCATATTAATGGCTGGTCGGGTGCGCTTTTGCCATCAAGGGCTTGGGTGAAGTCGGCAACGAGATCTTCGAGGTGTTCGATGCCGACGGAGACGCGCAACAAGGTGTCGGTGATGCCGAGCCGGTTGCGGTCGGTAGGTGACATTTTGGCGTGGGAAGTTTGCACCGGTGCGCAGATGGTCGTTTCCACGCCGCCCAAACTCGCGGCGGGGCGAATCAGTCGCAGTCGGCGTTGCACCGTGTCGGCAGACAGGTCACCGGTTTTAAGGTCGAAGGCCAACATAGCACCGAAGCCGCGCATCTGTGCCCGGGCAATCTCGTGGCCCGGATGTGTCGGCAGGCCGGGGTAATAAACGCGGGCCACTGCGGGGTGCCGCGCAAGGAATTCCGCCAACTGCCCGGCGTTGTTCGTCTGGCGTTCAACGCGCAGGTGCAGGGTTTTGAGGCTGCGTTCGAGAAGATGGCAGGTTGCAGCATTGAGGCTGCCGCCGAGCTGGCAGGCCTGGTGGCGAATTTGACCGGCCAAGGCGGAATTCGTCACTGCGATGCCGCACTGGATGTCGCTATAGCCGCCGAGGTATTTCGTGCCGCTGTGAACGACGACATCCATACCAAGCGCGATCGGGTTTTGATTGATCGGCGTGGCGAAGGTGTTGTCGATCACTGTCGTCACGCCGTGCGTTCGGGCGACGTCGGCGACGCGGCGCAAATCCATGATATGGAGCAACGGGTTGGTCGGCGATTCAAGAAAGATAACCTTGGTCTGTGGCGTGAGCGCGTCGGCGATGGCTTCGGGCGTCATTGCCACGAAGTTGAACCCGATGCCGAGGCGTTGGAACAAATCCGCCACTAACGCGTGAGTGCCGCCATACAGTTCCTCCTGAAACACCGCGTGGTCGCCGGCGCGCAGCAACGTCAGCAGCGTAGTGCTGATCGCAGCCATGCCGGAACCGAAGAGCACGCCGTCGTCGGCGCCTTCGAGCGCGGCAACTTTGCGCACGACCGCCGCTTGGTTTGGCGTGTTGAAGTAGCGCTGGTAAGGCACTTGGTCGCGGTCGAGATACTCTGCTGCAGTGGACGTATAGATTGGCGAGTTGATTCCGCCCGTGGCGGCGTCCGGCAACCCGCCTTGGTGAACGCATTGTGTTTCCTGACGCATGAGACTCCTACATTGGTTTCTGCCCCCGAATACAGCGAGTTCGTAGATTTTGAAATAGCAATCCATCTCGGCAAAACCGATCACACGCAGTCAGCGGCATTAGTCCTCGACCGGCACGAGGATGGTGGTCGATCGGTCAGCGCGGTTGACGAACCGCCGGCGCACCACAACGCGACTGAGCTGCGGCTGTTGCCGGTAAATGGACTCGATCATCGCTTTTTTTACAGTTCGGGAGGCCTTCGCGCCGACTGGACTTGGTCAACAAAATCGACGGCATCGAGCACCTGAGCCTAAGCAGGCTCGGTTTCAGGCCAGGGCCCGGTTCAGGGCGCTGATGATGGCGTGGATGGATGCGAGCTCAATGTTGGTGTCGCTGCCAACGCCGAAGTAGGTGCGGGCGGCAGCGGTTTTGATTTCGATGTAGCTCACGGCGCGGGCATCGGCTCCGGCACCGAGCGAGTGCTCGGAATAGCTTTGGATTTCGAAAGGAGGGAGGGTTGTTTGGCTGAGGGCGTGGACGAAGGCAGCGATCGGGCCGTTGCCAGAACCGCGGACTGTGACAGGTTGCCCTTGGAGGACGAGGTCAGCTTCGATTGTGACCTGCTCACCGCGCTCGATGGCCCGGAATTCGCGCAGGCTCACTGCGCCTTCACGCAGGACATAGGTTTTCAGGAAAAGCCCGTGGATTTCCTCGCCTTCGAGTTCGGTGCCTTTTTCATCCGATACGGCATTGACGATGCGGCCGAGTTCTTTTTGGAGAGACTTGGGAAGCTGATAGCCGAATTCCGTCTCGAGGATGTAAGCGACGCCGCCTTTGCCAGACTGCGAATTGATGCGAATGATCGCCTTGTAGCTGCGGCCGATATCGGCGGGGTCTATCGGAATGTAGAGGGTATCCCACGGCTTTCCTTCGGCTTGGCACGACCATGATTTTTTAATGGCATCCTGATGCGAGCCGCTGAAGGCCGTGAAGGCGAGATCACCGGCGTAGGGATGGCGGGGATGCACCTCCATGCGGGTGCAGCGCTCGTAAACATCGCGGATCGCGTTGAGACGGCTGAGGTCGAGATGGGGATGAATGCCGTGCGTGTAGAGATTCAGCGCGACGGTGACGATATCGAGGTTGCCGGTGCGCTCGCCGACTCCGAAGAGCGTGCCCTCCACGCGGTCGGCTCCTGCGAGCAGGCCCAACTCCGTGGCGGCGGTGCCGGTGCCGCGGTCATTGTGCGTGTGGAGCGAAAGCGTGGTGAGATCGCGGCGGGTCAGGTGGCGGGACATCCACTCGATCTGATCGGCATGGATATTCGGCGTCGCGTATTCGACCGTAGCCGGGAGATTGAGGATGATTTTGTTTTCCGGTGTCGGCTGCCAGACATCGGTCACGGCCTCGCAAATCTGGAGGGCGAAATCGAGTTCCGTGCTCGTGAAGCTCTCGGGGGAGTATTCGAGACGGATACGCGAGCCCTCGGCGACGAGCGGCTGCATTTTCTCCTTTAAAAACGAAACCGCATGCGTGGCGATGGAGATGATTTGCTCGCGGGTCGAGCTGAAGACATATTCACGCTGCTTCGGCGAGGTCGAGTTGTAGAGGTGGAAAATGATGCTGCGCGCTCCGCGCAGGGCCTCAAGCGAGCGCACGATGAGATCCTCGCGGCACTGGCAGAGGATTTGAATCGAGACATCCTGCGGAATCAGGTTCTCCTCGATGAGACGGCGGCAAAAATCGAATTCGATCTGCGATGCGGAGGGGAAACCTATTTCGATTTCCTTGAAGCCAATGCCGACGAGCATTTGAAAATACTCGAGCTTCTCCTCCACGCTCATCGGTTGCGCGAGCGCCTGGTTGCCGTCGCGAAGATCCACGCTACACCAAACGGGAGCGGAGGTCAGAGCGCGGTTCGGCCACTGGCGGTCGGGAAGATCGACCTGCGGAAAGGGCCGGTATTTGGTGACAGGCGGCTGTTGCATGGAAAGACTCAGAGTAGCACCGCAAAAGCCGATGCGCCAAGTTTTCAAAAGAGACTACCCGACAATATCCACCACCAGCGCGGTCGCATTGTCGCGGCCGGAGGCTGCGATTGCCTCGCGAACCAGAGCAGGAGCCGCCTCGCGTGGGGTGTTGCGAAGGATATCCTCTATGCGGCTGTCGAAGAGTCCATCGGTGACGCCATCCGTGCAGAGCAGAAACCGGTCGCCCGGCTCGAGTCCCACGGCGCCGGTCTGGGGTTCGATCTGTTGCGGGTCTGCGCCGAGGACTTTTTGCAGGACATTTCGCTGGGGGTGGTTTTTGGCCTCGCGCTCGTTGATTTGGCCGTTTCGAAAAAGCCAGCCGACATAGGTGTCATCGTCGGTGATCTGCTTCATGCCGCCCGCCGCCGGGAGGAAGTAAATGCGGCTGTCGCCGATATGGGCGAAATACATCCACCCCGGAGTGAACCAGCACAGACTCAGCGTGGCACCCATACCCCGGCACTCCTCGTAGCAGGAGCCGAGATAAAGCAGCGCGCGGTGGATTTCGACGAAGACTTCCTGAAGCACATCGCGAAATCCGCTGGAAATGCCTGAAGCACCTTGTGCGAAAACTGTTGGCAGGATTTTCGTGATTTTTTCGACGGCTATCTTGCTGGCGAACTCCCCGGCTTTCGCGCCCCCCATCCCGTCGCTCACGGCAAAAACAAAATCGGATTTGGCGACTTCGGCCTCGCCGATCTTTCCGAGCCATTGGGCTCCTTGTGCATCGACGATCAGGCCGAGGAAAGAATCCTCGTTGTTTTTACGAACCTTCCCGCAGTCCGTGTGGCCGGACCATAGAAGGCTTTTGATCGGGGAGGAATTGTCGCTCATTGCTCCGGCTCCAAGATTGTCGCAAATTCAAAATCGATGAGGCAAAATCTTCCGTCGGACTGGCGGTAGGTGACATTCCGTATGTCGGCGTCGTCGTGACGCACGCCGTAGGGCTCGAGTTCGGCGAAGAGCTCGCGGCAGCGGGCGTCGTCCAGATGGTCAACGCGCGTTCCGCAATTGGTCGTCACTATTCTCAACTCCTCCGCATCGCTCTCAACGAGTCGTGGCACAAACGGGCACGCACGCTTTTCGAGGTAGCGAAGCACTTTCACCTCATTCGCAAATCGCTCTTCGGCCTTTGGCCCTCGAAATTGTTTATAGACCTTGCCGTCGTAGCCGATGCGCACTGTGGCGCGGAGTGTGTCTTTGACCTGTTGCATGAATATCCAGTGGAGATGCGAGTTCGATCGGCCTTCCAAATTGGCACATCCCGCACAAAACCCCGAGCCTTTTCCGAAAAGGCCATCGTCAGGGCGGGCGCAGGATTTTTCTTGAGACGGAGGGCTTCAAGGGGGATTACCTTTGCGCGTGACTCTTTACCTCATCGCCGCCCTTCAAGCCTATCTGCTTGGATCGATTCCATGGGGATTCCTTGCCGGGCGGATGCAAGGCGTCGATCTGCGCACGCAAGGCAGCGGCAGCACCGGCGCGACGAATGCGTTGCGCATCCTTGGAAAAAAGTGGGGCTACACCGTGTTTGCGCTGGATGCCTTCAAAGGCTGGCTCGCTGTGATGGTTGGGTTCCTGGTCGCCTTGAAAGCATACGACGCACCGCAAGCCGTGGTGATCAATGCGGGCGTTGTAGGAGCCATCTTTGCCATGATCGGACACACATATCCCGTCTGGCTGCGCTTCCAAGGGGGCAAGGGCATCGCCACAGCGGCCGGCATCATGCTCGCACTTTTTCCTCCGCCGGTTTTCGCCTTTGGCCTGCTCGTCTGGCTCATCCTCTTTTATTCAACGCGGTATGTCTCGGTGGCATCCCTCGGCGCGGCCGTGGCACTGCCGACGGGGGCGGCCGGCATGTGGGCTCTCGGACAGGGTGATCCCTTGCGAACGGGCATCGCTGCAGTCATGTGCGTGCTCGCCATCTGGCGCCACAAGTCCAACATTTCGCGCCTCCTCGCCGGAACGGAAAAGCGTTTCGAAAAAAAGCCCCGCTCCGTTTCCTGAATCATGTTAAAAAAAATCAGCATCATCGGTGGAGGAAGCTGGGGAACGGCACTCGCACTTCTCCTCTCCGAGCACGGCCTTCCCGTCACGATCTGGGCGCACAACCCAGCCGTTGCGGAGGAAATCAATTCCCGCCACACAAATTCCCACTACCTGCCCGGAATCAACCTTCCGCCGAATGTGAGTGCCACGGCTGATTTGGCGGTAGCCGGCAAAAGCGATCTGATCGTGGTCGTCGTTCCTTCCAAAGTGATGAAGGATACCGCCCGCTCTCTCGCAGCTTTGAATCTGCCAAGTGGCACGGTGATTGTCTCCTGCACGAAAGGCATCGAATCAGGCACCGGCCTTCTCATGAGCCAAGTTCTCGGGGAGTTCCTTCCCCAGTGCCGCCTAGCTGTCCTCTCCGGCCCGAATCTCGCGCCGGAAATCGCCCGCCAAATCCCGGCGGCGAGCGTGATCGGCTCCGGGCATGCCGACTTGCTTGAGCCCTTGCAGCGCATTTTTTCTTCCAAGGGATTCCGCGCTTATACGACGGATGACATCACCGGCGTCCAGCTCGGCGGCGCATTGAAAAATATCTACGCCATCGCGGCCGGTGTGTGCGACGGGTTCGGCATGGGCGACAACGCCAAAGCGGCGCTTGTGACCCGTTCCCTTGCGGAAATGACGCGCCTTGGCATGGCCTTGGGCGGGCGTCGCGAAACCTTCTTCGGCCTCAGCGGAGCGGGCGATCTCATGGTCACCTGCTTCAGTAAGCAAAGCCGCAACCGTCAGTTCGGCGAGCGTCTCGGACGCGGGGAAAAGCCGACGGATATCATCGCCTCGCTCAAAACCGTCGCCGAGGGCGTGCCGACAGCCTTGAGCGCATCCGAGTGCGCGAAGCGCCTCGGCATCGACGCCCCGATAACCGCCGAAGTCTGTGCAGTTCTCCACGAGGGCAAGCCGCCGCGCGAATCCATGTCCTGCCTGCTTGGCCGTCCACCGAAGCCCGAGAACGAGCATTCCAGCACACGCGGCTGATGAAAATCGGCTTCGTTCGCCGCGGGCACTCGAGCACTGGAGGAGCTGAAGCCTATCTCATCCGCCTCGCTTCAGCGCTCCGCAGCTCGGGTCAGGAAACCACTCTCATCACCACCTCCGACTGGCCCGCCGAGCGCTGGCCGTTTGGAGACATCCAACACCTGCCCGGCAAATCACCCCGCGAATTCGCCGCCGCTTTTCAAGGTGCGCACACCGGCTGCGATCTCCACTTCAGTATGGAGCGCGTTCCCGGTTGCGATGTTTACCGGGCGGGCGATGGCGTGCACGCCGCTTGGCTCGCGCGGCGCGATGCGTTCGAGCCTTTTTGGAAAAAGGCCACCCGTTGGTTGAACCGCAAGCACGGCGAGATTTTGGAACTCGAGCGCCGCGTCTTCGATCCCGCAAACACCCGCCTCGTCATCGCGAACTCGCAGATGATCCGCGACGAAATCCTTTCGCGCTTTTCCTTCCCGCAAGACCGCGTGCGGGTCGTTTACAATGGCATTCAGCCCTTCGCCAGCCTTCCACCGCGCGACGAGGCGCGCCGCCAATTCGGCCTCGATCCGCAAACCTTCTGCGTTCTTTTTCTCGGCACAGGCTGGGAACGAAAAGGCCTCTCCACCGCCATCAAAGCCATGGAAATGCTAGATGACACCACACTTCTCGTCGCGGGTCGCGGTCCAGCGGATTTCTATCGCAGCTCAAAGGCCCGCTTCCTCGGACCTGTTGCCGATATCGCGTCGCTCCTCGCGGCGGCGGATGTCCTGACGCTGCCGACATGGTATGACCCTTTCTCGAACGCCTGCCTCGAAGGCCTCGCCGCCGGCCTGCCAGTCATCACCACCACGGCAAACGGGTTTTCCGAAATCCTCACGCCCAGCGTCCATGGCGAGGTCATTCCGCCGGGGGATGCCCTCGCTCTGGCCGAGGCCATCGATTCCTGGAGCGATACGGAGCGCCGTATTGCAGCGCGGCCGAAGTGCCTCCAGCTTGCCGAGGCTTTTTCAATAGAACGCAACGCAGACGAGACGCTGGCACTTTTAAACATGCTGCACGGGCGCTGAATCCCGCTTCATCCTTTCAGGCGCCCCGCTTGTCTTTCCGCATGGAGAAACGCTCCGGGGGTGAGCACGCGGAGATCGTAGACAGACTCGCCAAGAAGGGAGCCAAAATCCCGGCGATCGAGCGTAAGCAGCACATCGGCGCACGCGAGGGCGGTGCAAAGGACAGGTTTGTCCTTGGTGACATGGAAAAGCAGAGGCCAATCAAAAGTCAGTTCGTCATCCTCGACCACGAGTTGGTTCTTGAGGTCAAACCAGATGCGGGTTGCGGAAAGAGGCAAATCGGCCAGATTTTCACGCATCTCCCGCAGCACCCACTGGGAAACAACCAATTCCCATCCCTGCGCGGCGGCAAGTTCGAAGATCAGTCGCGATGCCCCCGTTTTAGAGAGGCAGGCGGCGAGAGCCACGCAGCTGTCGAGAAAGATTCTCAATGGCCTTTCCGAAAGCTTTCACCGTCGGCTTCGTCTTCGGCAAGCATCGAAGAAAGCTCGTCTTGGGAGTAAAGGCGGGGTTGCGGTTGTGCCCGGTCTTTTCTCAACCTGATGGCAAGGAAACGCAAAAGCCCTTCTTTCTGTTCAACAGTCAGACGGTCGGCTGCCGTCTCGATTTCTTGAACTGTGCTCATGCTTGAAAAATAGCTGTGCCTTTTTTGTCTTCAAGCTCGCCTTTGTCTCAATCGGATTTTTTATGAGGATAAATTGTCGGCAAGCGGAATCCAGATGGTTCGGTTGGATTAATCACTGCCAAGCACATGCAAAATGCCGACGGGGACATCGGCGTTCCGGAGCCATGAGCGATTTGATTCCTTGCAGCATGCGACGGACGGGAATTTCATGGCGCCCATGGAGACACTCAACAAACTCACGGAACAAGCGGCTTCATTGGTCTGGGGGCCATGGCTTATCGCTCTTCTCTTTGGCACCCACCTTTTCCTGACCATCCGCACGGGGTTCATGCAGCGTCATCTCGGGCATGCCATCAAGTTGTCGGTGACGAAGGATGCGGGGTCGCCGGGGGATATCAGCCAGTTTGGTGCACTGGTGACTGCGCTGGCGGCGACGATTGGCACGGGGAATATCTATGGCGTGGCGGGCGCGGTGCTCATGGGCGGGCCTGGCGCGGTGCTCTGGATGTGGCTTACGGGAGTTTTTGGTATCGCCACCAAGTATGCGGAGGCCTTGCTCTCGGTGAAATACCGCGTCACGAATGATCGCGGTCAGATGTCTGGCGGGCCGATGTTTGTTTTGGAAAAAGGCCTCAACGCGCGCTGGGCGGGGATCTTGTTTGCCATCTTCACAGCCATCGCGGCGTTCGGCATCGGAAACATGGTCCAATCAAACGCCATCGCCGACATGATCGTGGCGAAAAAAGAGCTCCTACCATTTGCGGTCTCGGACATGAATTTAAAAATCGGCGTCGGCATTTTGCTTACGGTCATTACAGCCGCAGTCATCCTAGGCGGCATCAGTTCGATTTCAAATTTCTGCACCATTCTCGTGCCGTTCATGGCGGCATTTTACATCCTGGGCTGCCTGATCATGCTGGGCTTGAACTGGGATAAGCTTGGTGGCGCGTTGCATCTCATCGTCACCAGCGCATTCACCGGCCAGGCGGCTGTGGGAGGATTCGTCGGTGCGGGCATCGCTGAGGCCATGCGCTATGGAATAGCCCGCGGGCTTTTCTCCAACGAATCCGGGCTCGGTAGCGCGCCGATCGTCGCCGCCGCCGCGCGCACCCGCGATCCCGTGCGCCAGGCGCTCGTGTCCAGCACCGGCACATTTTGGGACACAGTCGTCGTCTGCGCGCTGACCGGCCTCGTCATTGTGTCTTCGGGGGATTGGCAGACGGGCGGTCTCACCAAGGCCAGCCTGTGCGATGCCGCTTTCCACAAGGTCGGAATTTTCGGTGACATCATTCTCGTCGGTGGCCTGCTGACCTTCGTTTTCTCCACCATTCTCGGCTGGTCTTACTATGGCGAGAAAGCTGTGGAATACCTCGCCGGGGTGAAAGCCATCATGCCCTACCGCTGGCTGTGGGTCGCGGCGGTCTTTATCGGCTGTGTCTGGAAAAGCGACGCCGTGTGGAATTTTTCGGATATGATGAACGGCCTCATGGCGATTCCAAACCTTGTGGCGCTCGTCTTGTTAAGCGGTGTGATCGCAGCGGAATCCAAGCGCTACTTTTCGAACCATAAAAACGACTGAAGCCCATGCCTAAAACCACCGATCCCGCCGAGGCGAAAATCCGCTCCAACTTTGCCTCCATTGCCAAAAAGTGGCTGGAGGAATCGTGCGAACTTTTCCCCGAGCAGGCGAGCAAGCTCGGGTTCCGCCAATATGATCCGATTCTGAGCCGCAACACGCCGGAGACGCATCGAAAATACATCGCGCTTCTTGAGCGAACACTGGCTGCTGTGGAAGCTTTACCGGAAGCGGCTTTCCAAGGTGACGACTGGCTCGATCGGCGTGGTCTCCTGGCGAGGCTCCGCACGGATCTCCTCTCCGAGCGCGACCTGCTCCGCTGGCGCACGAATCCCCAGACGCACTCGAACTCAGCGATCGATGCGATTTTTGAACTCGTAGTGAGGAACTCCGGCAAACTCCGACAGGCGCTCCCCGCTATCGAATCCCGGCTGAAAAAAATTCCCGCCTACCTGCGGGCCGGTCTGGATTGTGTGGAAGCTCCCGATCCGCTCTGGACCTCGCTCGGCGTGCAGTCCTGCGCCGGGGCGGTTGAGTTTCTGCATGGCTTGGAGCAGGAGCTGTGCAGCCTTTCCAGCAAACCCAAGGCGCTCGCGTTGACACTGAAAGCCGCCGCGAAGGCGTTTGAGGAATACGCCGCCGGCATCGCCAAGAAAAAATCCGGGCCGAAAGATGGTTTCTCCATCGGCCGCGAGCGGTTTGAATTTCTCATCCGCGAGCAACTCGGCCTCGACCTCTCGCTGCCGGAGGCCCGCGCCGTCGGGGAGTATCAAATCCAGCGCCACGAATTCCTTCTCGAACGCGCAGCGCGCCGCCACGGACGCAAATCCGCGCGGGAGATTATCGACCGCGCCGCCGCTGGCTGGACCCCCGAGTTGCCGCTGCTGGATGTTTATCGCGCGGCCACCTCGGACATCAAAGCCCGTCTCGGCAAGCTTGGCCTAGTGACGGTTCCCAAAGGCGACACCCTGAAAGTCCTGCCTGTGCCACCTTTTCTGAAGCACCAATTTCCGACCGCCGCCTACAGCGCGCCGGAGCCGTTTTCACGCGATCAAACCGGCATCTTCTGGGTGAACGATCTGAGTCTGGACCAAGAGAATCCGGAGAAAAAACTCGCCGAAATTCGCCAGCACCACGGCTTGGAACTCACCACGGTTCACGAAGCCTATCCCGGCCATCACCTGCAATTTGTCGTTCAATTCCAGCACGCCAGTCGCCTGCGCCGCCTTTTTGCGCACTCCATTTTCTACGAGGGCTGGACGATGTGGTGCGAGAAGCTCGCTGTGGAGCACGGGCTGGTGGACATTCCCGGTGCTGAATTGATTCAACTGCACGATGCCCTCTGGCGCGCGCACCGCATCGTGATTGATTGCGGTTTGCACGACGGCACCCTGAGCCACGCGGCGGCTGCGAAACGGCTCCAAAGCGGAGTCGGCTTCACCGCAGCCCGCGCGGCAGCGGATGTGAACTGGTATACCTCCAGCCCGACTGTGCCGATGAGCTATCTCCTTGGCCGTCTCGAAGTCGAAAAACTCCACCGCCACTTCGTCATGGAGGCCGGTTGGCCGCTCAAGAAGTTCAACGACTGGATGCTCTCGCACGGAGCCATCCCCTACAGCTGGATTCGCCGGTTCTGACAACCAATTCTGAAGGCAGCGCGAGTTTATTTGTCAGCCAAGAAGCGTTGGCATTTCGCAAACATGTGCCTGTGGCGAATTTGGGTGATACCAAAACGGGCCCTCCAGTTTGAAGGGCCCGAAAAAATCTGTTGCGAACAGACGCTCAGATCATGCCGCTTTTGAGTGACCTTGGCGCAGCTCTTCGGTGCGAAGCAGCACACGCTGGCGCATGATTTTTCCAGCAGTGAATTTCACGATCGCGCGAGGAGGAATTTCCACTGTTTCCTGTGGCTTTTTAGGATTGCGGCCGATGCGTTTTTTGGTGAGGCGGACTTCAAAAACACCGAAGTTGCGAAGTTCCACATTGTTTCCCGTGGCAAGCCCCTCAGTGATTCCTTCGAGCGTCAATTGGACCACGCTGAAAACCTCCTGCTGAGTGAGGCCGGTTTTTTCGCTGATTTGTTTGACGAGATTGTTCTTGGTAAGATTTGGCATAAGCCCTTCTTGATAGGTTCTTCAGGAAAATTTTGCAAGACATTTGCTCGAAAAATAAAGGTCAACCAGCGTCGTCGTCCGACAAAACCCATCCCCGCCGCTGAAGCGAAAAACCTGCTTTAGCGGACAATCCGAGCCGCTGCCAACCCGAGCAGGGTGGCACCGAGACCACTCGCCGCCGAGGCGATAAGGTAGAGCGCAAAAAATGAAAACCGCCCGTCGCGCAGGAAGCGCTGCAGATCCACTGCCAGCGTGGAAAATGTGGTGAGTGATCCGCAAAAGCCCGCGCCGATTGCGACATAAAAAATGTATGGAATCATGCCCTCGGAAAAAAGTCCGGCGATTAGGCCCAGAATAAAGGAGCCAAGCGCGTTGACGAAAAGCGTGCCAAAAGGGAATTCGGTCTCGGATGCCACGGCGCGGTTTGCGGAGGAGTGGACAAAGCCCCCAAGGTGGTAACGCACAAGCGCGCCGACAGAGCCCAGCGCCGCAATGAACAGAAGATCTATCACCTCAGGTTCTCCCGCTTTTTCATACCGAGCATGGTGCCGAGGGACACGGCTGCGATTCCACACGCGAAGCTGGACACAAAATAGACGCCCGCAAGCAGTGCCGCTTGCGAGCGCATCATTTCGAGCATTTCCAGATTCACCGAGGAGAATGTGGTGAACGCGCCGCAGAAGCCGATCCCTGCAAAGCAACGCAACCAGTCGCCATTCTCCGCGCCGGTTTCAGCGCGCGCCAGAATCCATCCCAAAAAAAACGCCCCGCTCAGGTTGACGCCGAATGTGCCCCAAGGAAATCCGGCCCCTCCGTGCGCAAGGGCATCGAAGGCCCGCTCGACGCCATGGCGACAAAGAGCACCGAGCGCCCCGCCAAGACCCACCCAAAACGAGGGATATCGACAGGGATTCTTCAACGCCGAAAACAAGCGGGCACGCCGTTTCAGGCAAAGAGCCTCAGGACAGCTTCGTGGGCGGAATTGGCTTGCCCGGTGAGCGCCGTGGAGGCGTCCGCGAGGAGGCGCTGTTGCGAGAGCGCGGCTGTTTGCTTTGCGGATTCGGTATTCGAAATTTTTGGCGCTGTGATCTCGAGCCGGGCGTGGCTTCTTGCGGTGGAGTCGGAGATTTCGCGGAGCTTGGCTTGTTCTTTCCGATTCTCCTCCCGCGCGGCGAGGATGGCTTCGTGCAGCGAGGCCGCAGGGCTCTCCGCGCTCATGAGCGGCCTGTGAATGCACACCGTCTCCGCGCTTTCGGGAGTCTGGACATAAAGCGGCTGCTCTTCGGTGTCATGGCTGAAGAGGTCGAGTCCATTGAATTTCTCCCCTGTGAGAGATTCGAAAATATGGAGAAAATCCTGATGCTCGGGGGAGTTCACAAACAGATTTTCAATTTGCCCGAGGGCGGAATCCTGCGTCTGCAGGAAGGAAAGCGATTCGTTCAGGTGCGCTTGAAAATCCCCCGCCTCGCGGATGCTTGCGCCAGCCTTGCCGGAATGGGTCAAATCGCAGGAATCGTTGAGCGCGCCATGATGGCGTGCGGGATGGTGCGGCCGGTGCTCGGTGCGCCGGTCGTGGGCGTGCCTCTCCTGTAGCCCGTTTGCGGCAAACGCGGAGGCATTATTAGTTTTAATGGTGAACGACATATCCTTTGTCTTGTTGCGCGGAGTCCGTTCCGCAGTCGGACAGGCGCGTGATGCACCTGACAAAGGATAACATCGGCCATCCAGGCCCCGGATTTAGGAATAAATCGAGATACTCAGAGAATACATGCCGGGCCTCCTGAACAGGGAGCGCTCAGGGCGTGGGCGTGGGAGTCGGGGTGGGCGTGTAGCCGGGAACTCCGCGATTGGCGAGGATTTGCCCGATGAGATCAAGCGCACCAGCGCTATCGAGGCCTTTGTTGTTCGCCTGCTTGGTGAGATTCGAATCGTAGGTAGCCGTGGCTTCGCTGGAACCTGCGTAACCATACTCGAACGAGGTGGCGGTGCCGTTGGAGGTCGTGCTGTTGCTGGTGCTGGCGTCCACTTGAGCGCCGCTCGCGAGGAAGAAGCCCCGCATTTTTCTCGCCAGATTCGCGCGCTGGTCGCCGCCGATGTTGCGGTTCGATTCGATGGCTCCGATGACTTGGAGCGCGGCGTTGTCCGTTCCGGACGATGCTCCGAAAAGCACGGCGTTATTGTAACCAGAGTAGTCGAGCATGGTGGAATAGTTGCCAGTGACGAGTCCGGCGGTCTGGTAAAAGGTGAAGGTGTTCGGGTCTGTGAGAACGATCACGGAGGAAAATGTGGAGGCCGCCAAATCCACAACCAGATAGCCGCTGTCAAAGAAGGTGTAATTCACGCTGCGGCCGGTTTTTTCGAGGGAGAGGTCGTAGATGAGCAGTTGGGCTTGGGCGGCGGAGACAAGCAGGGTCAAGCTCGCAAGGAGGGAGCAAAAAATGCGCTTCTTCATGTTTTTACGCTAAGGGCTTCGCGAATCGGGGTCAACTTTTAGCCGGTTGCTTCTTCCTTTTGAAATGGAGGAGGCATTCGTCGCCGAGGGGCTCCATTTTTGCCAATCGGAACTCGAGTGGCTTCGGCAGAAAGTCGCCGGGCAGGCCGGTGAGCGTGGGTGCGGCGGCTCCGCCGAAGAGGACGGGTGCCAGCGTGAGGTGAATTTCGTCGAGGAGGTCTGCGGCGGCGAGGGAGCGAAGGAGTGCGCCGCCGCCTTCGCAGACGAGGGACTTCACCCCATACTCTTTGCGGAGCATGGCGAGCGCGGCGGCGAGGGGAATGCTGGCGGATTCGTAAAGATGCAGATCGCAAAGCGGCGCGAGGGTGGCGCGGAGCTTTTGCGGCATGCGCGTGGTGGAAAGAATGACGATCGGCGAACCAGTGTGCTGGAAGATTTTCCAGGCGGGATCGATTTTGCCGGCGTTGCTGATTACTACGCGCAGGGGCTCGGGCGGCAGGTTTTTTGCGATGCGGGCGGCGCGGAGTTTTTCACTGGAGAGCCGCATCGACATGGTGTCGGCGGCCACCGTGCCACGACCCGCGAGGACGGCATCGTGCTGCGCGCGGATTTCGCCAATGCGCGCCTTGTCGGCAGGCGAGGTGAACTGCGAAGGCGTGAGGTTTTTCGTGCTGATCTTGCCATCCGCCGTGATGGCGAAGTGGGCGTGAATTTTCGGCCTCATGCCTCGGGCGGGCGACCGGCTTCGATATTGTGCTCGACGCGCTTTTCAAGGGCATCGACGGATTTTTCCATTTCAGCGAGGGAGGTGTGTTCGGTCGAGCGGTAGGCGAGGTAGATGGCTCCGCCGACCAGACTCCAGAAGACCTGCATCATGAATCCGGAAAGGGAAACCAGCGTGGCAATCGCCTCGGGCGTGGAGTAAAGCGCGCCGAGCATTTGAATAAACCACCACTCGCGAACACCGGTGCCCCCGACGCTGATTGGTAGGGCTGTAATGGTCGCTATGATGGGAATCACGCAGTAAATGCTGAGTAAACTGAGGCCAGCAGCGAAGGCTTTTGCACCGAACCAGAATGTCGAAAACATGAGAATGTGTGCGGGAATCGACAGCAGGAAGGCCATGCCAACGGATTTACCCGCACGGGCATATTCCACAAATGCTCCCGCTGCTTCGGCGATCTTGTCGCGCGCAGGCAGCCAGCGCGGAAGTTTGGTGGCGAGGTCTAGCCTTCCAGTGAGCCAAGCGACGAAAATAAAGCCGATCGATCCGCCTAAAATGATCGCTGCTGTAATCACACCATAGCGGGTCACTTCGTGTTTCATGAGATCGTCCCACCGGAGAAGGATAACCACTGAGGAAACGGCTGCCAGAGCGAGGATGCCGACGACACGGTCGATGAAAACACTCAGAAGCGCGCCGGCTTTTTTATCGGGTGCCTCGCGCATGATGAGAAAAATTTTGATGATGTCGCCGCCTGTCGATCCGAGCAAAAAGAGGTTGAAAAACATTCCGATCAGCAGAATGCGCAAGCTCCGCCAGTAGGAGATGACGATGCCCTGCACCTCCAAGAGGAGAAGCCAGCGTTTGGCTTGCAGAAAGAGTGCGCAGCCAAGCGCGGCCAAGCCGGGCACGAGCCACCAATTGTTCGCCGCATCCAGCGCGGCGAGGAGTTTTTGGTTTTGCTGAGGGTCGCGAAAAATCCACCAGAGGAGGCCGATGGTGACGATGATTTGGATGGCCGTGAGAAGGTGGCGTTTCATGGGTTACTTGAATTTTTTATTCCACTCCTCGACGGCCTTCACAATATCCGCCGCCTCTGTGCGGGGGGACATTTCCAAAACGGTGGCGCATTTTTTGGGTAGTAGTGGAACGAGTTGGTCGAATGGTGTCTCGCCGGTGAAAGGCGGGCAGTGGTCGCGGAATGGCGGGCGGGTATCGTGGATATGGCAACCGATGAGGCGGGGGGCCATCTTCTCAAGATGCTGGGCATGGTCGATGAGGCCGAGGTTGTGTTTGATCTGGGCATGGCCGAAGTCGTGCCAGTAACCCGTGTGTGCGGCATCCAGGCGCTGAAGGAAATCGGGAAACTCGCGCTCGGAGGGAACGGCTTCGTAATACTCGCGGTTTTCGATGCCGAGCTTCACACCACGCTTGCCTGCGTGGGCGACCGCTTCGCCAAGAAATTCCAGAATGCGGGCGGTGTAGAGTTCGGCGACCTTCTCCCTCGCTTGGACGGCGTCGAGTTTTCGTTTGATGAATTCGCGGGAGTAGATTTTCCCCTGCTCGACCATCTTGCGCAGTGGGGCGGTGAGCTTGAGCGAGCGGATGCGGCCGGTGTGCACGACGACGAAGGGAGCGCCGAGTTTTTCAGCCCAGTCGATGCTGGAAAGCGTGAGACGAAGCGCCCTGTCGCGGTCTTTTGCGCGGTGGGAAGTGAACTCGTAGCAGTCCGGCGAGTCGGTCAGGACCTCCACTGGCATGGGCAGGAAATTGTGAACACTGGAGACCGTAAACTTGCGGCGCTCGCGAGCTTGGAGCACGCCTTCGAGCTGCGAGGAACGAATGCCGTGGCTCAGCTCCAGCGAGTCGAAGCCGAGGGAGAGGATTTCCTCCACCATGCTGCGGCCATCCGGATGCCGCCAAGAATTCCAGCAGGTGGAAAGGGAGAGTTTCATTTCAGATCAACCACAGAGGACGCGTTTTGCTGTTTCAATGCCGGATCGCAAAGCCGCCTGTATGCTGGCCCCGCGCTCCCAGTCGCCGCAAGCATAGACATTTTCGGGAAGATCGGGGAAGGCATTCCTTGCAGCGAAGCCGGGCGGTTGGCCGGGAACCGCATAGGGCACATGGATGATTTCCAGGTGCTCGAGCGCGCCTGCTGCCTCAGGAAAAACACCGGCGATCTCGCGTGCGGCCTCGTCGGCAAGTTGCGCCGTAGAGAGGCCGCTCTCATCAAGGACGGTCGCGGAGATCAAATGCCAACCGGACGGTGCGAACTCGGGGGCGATGTTTGTGATTTGAACAAAGTGCCTCACCCGGCGGTGAGCACCCTCCGGCAACACGAGGCACGGCTGCCGGTAGAGGGATTTTTTTGTTTTGAAATAAACAACCGAAACGCCGTGCGCAGGCGGTGGGGATGGTAAACGGAGGAGTTGGCAGAGGGATGGCTCGTCGAGAGCAAGGACGATCTGATCGGCGCGAAAGGTTTCACCATTTTCCAGAATGAGGCCGAGAGGGTCGCGGGAGATGGCTGCAACGCGCGTGTTGAGGCGAAGCGCGTTAGATGGCAACTGCGCGGCAAGCGAGTCGGGAAGCGCTTGGATGCCGGCGGCGGGAATCCAAGCGCGGCCGGTGAGAAATTTTTTAAGGTAATAGAGGAAGAGTCCAGCGCTTGTGGAGAGCTCGTTGTCGAGCAGCACGCCTCCAAAAAAAGGTTGAGCGAAGCGGGCGAAAAACGCCTCCGAAAATCCGCGTTGCTTCAAAAAGACTCGCGTCGAGACATCCCTCGCCGAGGCGCAACGGGTGGAGAGCTTTTCCGTTGGAGTGAGCAGCAACTCGGCTCCCAGCTTGGCCAAGCGGAGTTTGTCCGGAATGGAGAACGCTGGCGAAATGAGCGCGGCGATCGGGTTTTCAAAGGGACTCGCCAAATGCGTGAGGCGCTGCCCGTCATACATCAAGGCACCTGATTCAAACCAGCGGGGTTGAAGGGAAGCGATGTCGCAAACGGACGCAACAGAACCATACGAGCTCAGCACGACCTGAAAGCCGTGATCCAGCGTAAAGCCATCCCGGCGCGTCGTGTGCTGGCGGCCACCCAAAACGGGTGCCGCCTCGAAAAGCACAAACTCCCTACCAACCCGGCGCAGGTCCAGTGCACACGCCAACCCAGCAAGCCCGCCTCCTACAATGGCAATCATGCCGCGAGCTTAATCAACCCGCCGCTAAAGCGAAAGCGATTCGCTCTGCGGCACGGTCGATGTGATTTTTTTTAGGAGAGAGTGTTTGGCTGACCGTATTGTGGAGCAGCGGCTCCATATTGCGGTTGCGCCTGAGTGACCGGCTGCTGAATTTGTGCGTTCGGGTTCAGATACCCCGGAGCAAATTGTGCTGCACCCATATTAGTGTAACCCCGGTCGCGCAAAAAAACCAAAAGCGCGCGTCTAATCAAGGTGCTTATTTTTCTGTCGCCTTCAGCGATCGCTGCTCGCTCGGCTGCGTTGAGTTCGTCGTCCGTCAGCCGCACTGTGATGCGCTGATCCATTTTTTGGTCGTTGATCATAGGAATAGAATTATTTTTGCCTTGTAAGAAACTCAACCAAAAAGTGATGTCCGAAAGTCCGTCTTTTGTTTGTGTTTCTATAGTTCATCAATCGTCCCATACTGGACACATAGCAAGCGTCCTTTGATGGGGTAAAATCCTGATGGCCTCACGGAATTACAGAAATTCGAAATCGGGGCGAAAGCGTCTTTTTGTAACAAAAAAGATCGTGCTTTGAGCGACAGGTTTGATGTAGCGCAAATCCGTGATCCGTTTTTGCTACAAACCCTCGGGAACGCCGCCGGGCACTCTGAACGCGCCTGCGGGATCATCAGGCGCTGCAAAAATGCGGTTGATCCAATACGATTCCGAGTCGCTGCTCGACGAGGAATTCGCGGACTGGGACTCGCTCATGGCGAAATACGATCCAGCGAAAGTGAACTGGATCGACATCGAGGGACTGGGCGATGTGCCGCTGCTGGAGCGGGTGGCCGAGCGTTTTGGTCTGCATGCACTGGCGGTGGAGGATGTCTTGAACACGGCGCAACGGCCGAAGATCGAGCCTTTCGAGAACCACTTTTTCATCGTGAGCGAGATGGTTTATTTTCAGGAAGGCGATGAATTGTGTTTCGAGCAGGTGAGCTTGTTTCTGGGGGAATCGTTTTTGATCACGATTCAGGAGGATGCCGGGCACGATGTGTTCGAATCGGTGCGGACCCGCTTGAAATCAGGGCGCGGGTATGCACGCCGCATGAAGCCCGACTACCTCGCCTATGCCCTTCTGGACGCGACCGTGGATCAGATTTTTCCCGTGCTGGAATCCGTCGGAGACAGCATCGAAGAAGTCGAGGAGGAGTTGCTGGAAAAGCCGGTGCGGAGCAGCTTGAGAAAACTCTATGAGGCGAAGCGGCTCCTTCTCGCTCTGCGCCGCGCGGCATGGCCGCACCGCGAAATTTTCAGCACGCTCATGCGCGACGACTCGGGCCTCGTGACACGGGCGACGCAGGTGTATGTGCGCGACTGCTACGACCATATCACGCAGATCATCGACATCATTGAAAGCTACCGCGACCTCAGCGCGGGGCTGATGGACCTTTACCTCTCAAGCGTGGGATTCCGCACAAATGAAATCATTCGCGTCCTGACCATTGTTTCGGTTTTGTTCATCCCGCTGACATTTTTGGCCGGCGTTTACGGGATGAATTTCAAGACCGAGTTTCCAGCAAACATGCCGGAGCTTTCCTGGCCCTTCGGCTATGTTTTCTTCTGGGGATTGTGTGCGCTGATCTCCGGCGGGATGCTGGCCTTCTTCAAGCGCAAGCGCTGGTTTTGATGTGATTCAGCGCAGTTGGGCGAGGATCACATGGCAGGAGACAGTCTCTTTTACCTCGGACCTGTCCTTACTGACCGAATTCGTTTTTCCCGTGATGGTGCGGATGGCAACAACCTGCGGTGCTCCAACTCTGAGAGCGGCGGAGCCTGCGTAAGAGCGGCTGGAGAATCGGCGGAGACCGGCGTCGACACCTTCGGAGAGGCGGATTTCCACTTCGAGCGAATTGTTTTTCAAGCTGCCTGTCACATCCGCGCGGGAGTTTCCGAGTCGAGTGGAGGAGCTGAGCGTGGCGGTGGATGGAGTGGATTGGCTAAAGAGAACCTTGCCGCCCTGAAGATACCGCACGCTGGTGACGGTGCGGTCGGCGTTCGTGATTTCGGCAAGGCTCACGCCGGCGAGAGCCGCGTTGAGTTCAGCGGCGGTTTTTACTTCTGGAAATTGCACAACAGCGAGATCAAGTTGAGCGGCAAATGCGGAAAGCGTCTGGAAAAGAAAAACAAGGGCTGCAAGGCGGATCATTCTTCCGGATTTATTCCTGCGTGCTGAATTGGCAATGAGATTTTCATGGACCACGCATGACCGGGAGCCGCGCAGCGCGCACTCCTGGCCGACCGCAGATAGCCGAGCGGTGGTCGCTTGCGTTCACGGAATGAATGGCTCCGGCGAGCAATTTCATCCACTCCCAGAGCGGATTCCCGGCTATGCGTTCCACGCCCTCGACCTTCGTGGGCAGGGCAGTGACCACATCGCCGCAAGGCGCGGGGCAGTGCTGGATTTTGAAACGCAGATGCTCGACATCGCGGCCTTCATTGCCGCCTTGCGAAAGTCCTACGAAAGGCGCCCGGTTTTTCTCATGGGTGAGAGCATGGGCTCGCTCCTCGCCGCTGGATACGCGGGATGGTCCCGCCAAAGCGCTGGGGCCGTGCATGCGGTGGATGGTGTGATTTTATCCGTTCCAGTCGTGGGCTTGCGGCGGCCCGTGCCTGGATCTGTGCGATGGGTTTTACGCCGCGTTGCAGCCGTCGCGCCGGGTTTCAGGCTCACGCCAAGCCGGTTCGTGAATGGAAAATCCATCGCCCCGCCGCTGACGCGGGACCGCGCCTATCAAGATTCCTTGAGTGAAAAACCGCATCACATCCCCGGGTTTAGTCTGCGCTTCCTGGTCGAGCTGGGGGATCTCATCGAAAACAGCGCTTCATTGGCTGCGAGAATCCATTTGCCAACGCTTGTCCTTGCGGCGGGTCAGGACTGCTTTGTCAAACCCACCCAAATCGATTCGTGGTTTGAAAAAATCCCGTCGCCGGACAAATCGCTGCGACACTATCCGGAGGCCTACCATCTGCTCTGGCACGATTGGGATCGCGACCTCGTGGTCTCGGATATCGCCGCTTGGCTTGACCGACGGACCCGCATTTGAAGCTGCCGGGGTCTTTTCCCTTGAACCTCTCGATTCCTTCACCGAACGATCAGTCCATGCTCATCGACACACACGCGCACTTGGATTACCCGGATTTTGAAAAAGACCTCGAGGAGGTCATTAACTCCGCCCGCCAGACTGGTGTGCAGCGGATCATCAGTATCGGAACAGGCTTGGAAAGCAGCCGCAGGGCTGTAGCGCTGGCGGAGAGGTTCGATTGTGTGCATGCGGTCGTGGGCCTGCATCCCACCTATGTCGATGAGGAATCGGAAGGCTGGCTTGAAGGCATCCGCGCGCTCGCCTCGCATCCCAAAGTCGCCGCCATTGGCGAGACCGGCATGGACTACCATCACCTCCCCTCTGAAAAACTCGCCTCTGCGGCGGGCATCAGCGCGCTCCAAGCGGAAACAGCAAACGACACCGAGGCGGCGATCATCGATGGCGCCTACAAAGCCGCACAGGCCGAGGCCTTCACCGCGCAACTCGATCTCGCGGCGGAATTCGGCTTGAATGTGGTGATCCACCAGCGCGACGCGTGGGATGACACGCTGGATATTTTGAAAGACTACACCAGCCGCCTGCGCGGGGTCTTCCACTGCTTTGGAAACACGCCGGATCAGGCGCGGGAAATCCTCGCGCTCGGTCACCTGGTTTCCTTCACCGGCATCGTCACATTTAAAAATGCCGCGCTTGTCCGGGATGTTGTCGCCGCCATTCCCCCGGACGCCTTCATGGTGGAAACCGACTGCCCCTACCTTGCTCCCGTGCCGCACCGGGGCAAGCGTTGCGAACCAGCCCACACGCGGCTTGTGGCCGAAAAAATCGCCGAAGTGCGCGGCGCCACACTCGAGGAAATCGCCGCCGCCACCACACGGACCGCCGAGGCGTTTTTCCGGTTGTGAACTTGCGGCAGCAGGACTGATTTACCGATTGCAATCGGGCATGCACTTCCACAAAGTAAGCGCAGTTTTTTTCAAACCATGAGCCAATCCAACGCACTCGACCAACTCAAGCAATTCACCACCGTCGTCGCTGACACGGGGGATTTCGAAAGCATCCGCGCCTATGAGCCACAGGACGCCACCACAAATCCCACGCTGATTTTCAAGGCCGTTCAGCAGGCGGAATACAAGCCGCTCCTCGAAAAAGCCATTGCCGACAACCGTGGATCCTCGCTCAGCGGCTCTGCCCTGCACCGCAAGGTCATCGACGACCTGCTCATCGCCTTCGGCCGCGAAATTCTCTCCATCGTTCCCGGTCGCGTTTCCACCGAAGTGGATGCCCGTCTTTCTTTTGATGTCGAAGCAACAGTTGAAAAAGCACGCTACCTCATTGGCCTCTATGAGAAGCTCGGCACGCCCCGCGAGCGCGTGCTGATCAAGATCGCCTCGACTTGGGAAGGCGCGCAGGCCGCCGCCATCTGCCAAAAGGAAGGCATCAACTGCAATCTCACACTGCTTTTCTCGCTTCCTCAAGCCATCGCCTGTGCCGAGGCGGGCGTCCGCCTCATCTCGCCCTTCGTCGGCCGCATTTACGACTACTACAAAGCAAAAACCGGTAAGGAATATGTCGGCGCCGAAGACCCCGGCGTGGAATCCGTTCAGAAAATTTTCACCTACTACAAAAAGTTCGGCTACAAAACCCAAGTCATGGGTGCCAGTTTCCGGAACACCGGCCAGATCCGCGAACTCGCCGGCTGCGACCTCCTCACAATCGCTCCCGAGCTCCTCAAGGAACTCAAAGAGTCCTCAGACTCGGTCACCCGCAAGCTCGACGCCGCCGCAGCTGCAGCTGACAGCATGGCGAAAATCACGATGGACGAAAAAACCTTCCGCTGGATGCTCAACGAAGACGCCATGGCCACGGACAAGCTTGCCGAAGGTATCCGGAAATTCGCCGTCGACATCGTTCAGCTTGAACAAATCATCGCCAAGAGCTTCTAACACTCCATGACAAGAAAAACCCTGCTCGCGATTTTCGGTCTCGCCCTCGCCGCCTCAGCCCCGCTGCATGCGACCACCCGTGCGACCGATTATCCGGGCTCGGTGACCTTACTCATGGAAATGCCCGGCGTCCGCTCGGACCTCGGTCTCAGTTCGACTCAAACCGCTCAAATTCACAGCCTGCGGCGCGAGTTGAAATCCCGCTCCCAATCGCTTCTCAAGAGCCCTGCCGGTTCCAATACCGGCCTCACCACAGACCAGCGACTCTTCGCGCTCATCGATGGCAACAACGCCCGGGCGCTCGCACTTCTCACGCCAACGCAGTTCGCCCGCTTCAGCGAGATTCAAAACCAGATTCTCAGCTACAGCATGCTGGTCTCCCCGCAGATCCAAAAACAACTCCGCCTGACATATCGGCAACGAGCTTCTATCGAAGCCCTGCGCGTCCGGGGATTGGAATTTGTTTCAGAAATCAACCGCTCCTACGGATCCGGAGCCGTCTCGCATAAAAACCGCGTCGATATTCTCCGCGACTATCGCATGCGTCAGGCCGAGGAGATGAAAACCCTCCTCACCCCTGCCCAGCGCAATGCCTTCGCCGCCCTCTGCGGCAAGCCGCTCGCCAAGAACTGAACAGAGAGGCGGGCGCTTCATCGTAAAAGCATCGTCTTCAGCCGCGAAGCGCGGTGAGTTTTTAGCATGACCTGCCGTTGCCATCTCGAAAACACGGTCGCCCCGTCTACAAAGCGCTGTCCGTGAATGAAATTTGGGTCAGGCGAGGACGCTGACCCTCCCGGGATTACGCGCTACGGCGCGGCAGCGCGAACTTAAAACTTAAGACTTACAAACTTAAAACTTCTCCCCCTCTCAGCAAGCCGCAGGCAGGCTTTGCCAAGTGCTTTTCCACTCGCGCAAGGATTGGCGGAATTGGTCGCCGGCTTGTTGGAGGCTCTTGCGGAGTTCGGCCATTTCGCGGCGAGAGATTTCGGTTTTTCCTGCGGCGGCGGCGCGGTATTCGACGAGCAATTCCTCCCAGTGGAGGAGGGCTTCATCCATGCGGGCACGGGCACTTTGGACCATGGCGTGGATCGAGTCGGAGATAGGGCTGGGCTGGGCAAGTAGTTTGGCCTCGAGCAGACGGTCATGCTCGGCGATTTGCGCTTTAAGAATTTTTTCCTCCGGCACGGTGCGGAGGTTGCTGGCCAGACCTAGTTTGTTGAGAATCCAGATCGCCCATTTCGTGGGATCGTATTGCCAGGGCTTCACGCCGTTGCGGTAGTCGTGTTGGAACTCGTGGTGGAAGTTGTGGTAGCCCTCGCCGAAGGTGAAGATCGCCATGAGGAAGCTGTCGCGCGCGGAGCAGTGGGTGGAATACGGACGGTCGCCGATCCAGTGGCAGAGCGAGTTAATGCAGAAGGTCGAGTGGTGCACCAGCACGACACGCGCGAAGCCAGAGAGCAGGAACGCGCCGAGGGCGGCATTGGCGCCACCATAGATGTAGCCGATGAGCGCAGGCAGGCCGAAGCTCATGAAAATGGCGATCGGCACATAGTATTCGTGCTGCAGCCAGGCGAGGCGGTCTTTTTGCAAATCCCTCACCCATGTGAGCGGCGTATCCGGCCCACGGCGAAAGAGAAGCCAGCCGATGTGGGCATGGAAAAGACCGCGCGAGATGTCGTAGGGATCGTCATCGTGATCGACGAATTTGTGGTGGCGCCGGTGGTCAGCCGACCAAGCGAGCGCGGAACCTTCAAATGCCGCCGCTCCGAAGAGCAGGGTGTAGAGTTTCACCAACGGATTCGCCTTGAATGTGAGATGTGAGAACAGGCGATGGTAGCCGAGCGTGATGCTCATGCCTGTGGAGAAAGTGAAGAAGAAAAACAAGGCCACTTGGAAGAAATTGAGGCCATTTTGCCAGATGTAGAGCGGAACGGCTGTGCAGGTGACCAGAAAGGTTCCGATGAGGAAGATGCTGTTGGTGACTCGAATTTTGCTGAGGATATTTTTCATTTGGCTGATAGGGCGCGGCCGAACCGGGCGGCCGCTTAGGTGTTCACAGTATTGAGAGGACTGCGAGCACAGGTCATCCTCGCGAATTTTGCGGCTTTTGCAAGTGTCGTGTCTTGCAAGGCGCGGCCAAACCGATATTCTCGACCACTCTTACCTATGAGCCAGACGCTACTCGACAAGGTGTGGGCCGCCCACACCGTCCGCACTCTTCCGAACGGAGCCACCCAACTTTTGATCGGCACCCACCTCATTCACGAGGTCACCAGCCCGCAGGCCTTCGGCATGTTGCGCGACTTGAATCTCAAAGTGCTCTACCC
>JBIIUB010000151.1:0-3367 GCA_044340205.1 Terrimicrobiaceae bacterium | reverse complement strand
TTCGCGAAGACCTCCGGTGCCGATTGAATCTCATCGAGAAAAAGCAGCGTCTTCCCCTCCACCACCGCCATTCCGTATCTGGCCTCCAGCAGCCGCACGGTCTCCTTCACCGATGCCCCGGAAAAAAGCCCCGCCAAAGAGGCATCCCGCTCAAAATTCAGCTCGAGGATTCCCTCAAAAGCTGCACCTGCCAACGCCCGTGCCAAATGCGATTTTCCCACCTGCCGCGCCCCACGCAATACCAAAGGCTTGCGGCCAGCGTGAGTCTTCCATTTCAATAATTCGTCGAGTGCTCTTCGCTTCATTTATGCTATTTTAGCAGGTTATTTTAACATTAAAAGTGAAATTTTTGTAGGTAATATTTTATAAGTTGGCTTGGATTTGAACACCGAGGACACCGAGAACACAACCGAGCGCGAGGGTAAGCGCGAGGTAGAGCAACCGAAGGTTGGCCCGCAGGGCACCCAGGCGGCGAGGGTAGCCGCGCGGGAGAGTGCCGAAGGCAGCCCCCTCCGGGGCGAGATGAGCGGGAGCGAACGAGTCAACATTGACGAGCGGGAGCGAGCGAGTCAAAGGTTGAGAATGAGTTTTTTCACGGGTTTATTCCGTTAAGTTGCTGGCGTTGATTGACGCCGCTTTCAGACGATATCTGGTGGCTCTCCCTTCACCAAATCGTTCGATTTTTTTGAGGTCCAAAAGTTTTTTGATGGCGCTTTCGACTGTTCGCGGCGGCATACACAGAGCTTCCACAGCCGTCTTGCGACTAAAGTCCTCTCTGGCGCGAGCCCAGTTCCAGACTTCCCATTGCTTCTCGGAGAGCAAGTTTTCCGATCCATCATCGGCAAGGATGCGAATCGCTCCCCTCGCCTGCTCGAGGACGATTTCCAGGAAAAAAACCAGCCACTCTGAGAGATCCTCGCTCGCGGTTTTCCAAGTTCGCTGTGTCCTGTTCAGAGCCAGATAGTAATCCGCCTTGCGTGCCTCGATGCACTTTTCGTGGGACACGACTCCTGTGAATTCATAGCCCTCCCGAAGCAGGATCAGATTGGCCAGCAAACGGCTTGTGCGTCCATTGCCATCTTGAAAGGGATGAATGGCCAGATACTCAAAAAGAAAATTGGCCGCAAGGATCAGCGGGTGACGAAATTTCTCTTCGCTCGCCCAGCCATACCACTCCACGAGTTCCTGCATTTCTTTGGGAACCAAATGCGGCGGGGTGGGATCAAAGATGCTTCCCACGACTTGGCCTGTGGCATCCTTCGCCTCCACGCGATTCGGTCCAAACTTGTAAATGCCGGCATGCCGTTCATCCTTCTCGCTGTGGCGCAACATGTCCCGATGCAGTTGCAAAATCAAAGACTCGCCCACGCTCATTTCCCGGTGGTTCTGAAAAACAGACTCCAGCACCTCCAAATAACCGGCGACCTCCTGTTGGTCACGAGTGCGGATTTTTTTGATGCGCAGTTGGCTATACAACGCCTCCACCTCCGCATCGCTCAACTTGTTTCCCTCAATACGGTTTGAAGCACCCGTCGAAGTCACGATCACCGAACGGACCAATCGTTCCAAAGTGCGAGCCCGCAGCCGAACGGCCAGACGCCAGCCATTTCTTACCCCATCGATCTCCGCAATCATGGCATAAACGCGCTCCGCCAGACTTGCTCCCAACTCCAGCCTCCGGCTCAATCGACTTGTTCCAAAATCTAACATGCCAGCTTGCTTATACATGTGAGATTATGTGAGATCATGTGAGATTTTCCAAGCGGCTTTTTCAATTCAGATGACGCGCGGGAGCGAGCGAGTCAAAGGCCCCACAGAGCTTAAGAATGAGTTTTTTCATGTCTGATTGGGTAGGATTGGATTCATCTCTGGCAGGCTTTGGTTCGGTTCACAGCTTCGATTATCAGCGTTCATCGAGGAGTCCCAAGAGGCTCAAGTTCTGAACACGCTGCTTGGTGAGGTTCATGACCGCATTGACACTGATTGGAATCCACATCGTGCCGTCCATTTTTGCGTAGGTGGCTTCGTAGGATTTGATCTGGAGGTCACGATACGCGATCCATGCGCGCTGGGCTTTTTGCAACTCGGAGAACTCGTCCGCCGGCATCTTCTTTTTAAGTTTGGACCAAGCCGTGTTGAGTCTTGCCTCCCACTTCTTATGGGCCTCCGCGATCGCCTCACACATTCCCGCTGTCGATCCATTGCGGTCCATCGCAGCATCCATAGCGATATCGATCGGATCTTTCACTTCACTCCCCTCGCCTTTCGGGAGAACGAAAAAAGCAGCAACAATAAAGAGGAGGATCTTCATGGAATGGGACACGGGATTTGAAGACAAATTTTTAGACAGAATTTACAGAATTTACAGAATTTACAGGATTTCGTGAGGCAATGGTTAAGTTTGAACAAAAAATGAAGCGCTTGCATAACTGCACCCAACTAAGCCTCTGTGCTCTCTGTGTCCTCTGTGGTTAAATCTTCTGGATTCAAGTTAGTTGCGTATCGTCACAATGAATGCCTTGGTCTTGAGCTTTTCATAGTCAAAAACAAACCACCCTTCGCAGCCGCACATTTTGCGCCAAGTTTCCGCCGGACTGCGAAAGAAGACCCAATAGTCTTTTGTCGTGAGCCCCTCGACTTGCTTTCCATAGCGACGGCGCAGGGCGGATTCCAAGCAAGGGCAGGCTTCGAGTTGGAAATCCAGATTGAGGATGTTTTTGATCATGCCGTTGTAGCTCGTTCTTTTATCGACTTGGAAGGTGCGCTGCCGCTCCTTCAGCCGCCCAACGAGTTCGGCCAGGCGCAGAATGCGTGTGAGCTCGGTTTTTGTGAACGCACGAACGATCTTCGTATCCGTGCTGCGGAAGGTTTTTGGAACTTTGAGTTTCATAAAAGCTGCTGCTCAGGATTGGACATCTGATTGGAAGAGCCGTATCAAGCGATCCTGTCCCATGGCAGCCGAGATCCGATCCACTGCTTGTTGTCCGAATTCTTCGCCCAGCAAACCATCTCGGGATTGCAGGAGTTTGTAAATTCTTGCGGCTTTTTTTCGCCTCGTGTCCAGTGCTTTGAAATCCGCATTCCGCTGAATGGCTGATAGCAAAATGCTCTCTAGGGATATCAAAGCTCGCTCAGGAGAGCGGTTTTGATGCCCCTTATGCTGAACGATTTTCATTTGGCGCGCATTGTATCTGTCCAACCGGATTTCGAGGGTGGAAAGGGAATTGTCTTCGGAATCCCTCAAGGAAATGATGTGGGATTCCCCCAAGAAGCAAGGGGTGGAATAGCCTCCAACGCAGTGCTGCATGCGCCGCCCTTCTTCAGCAAGCGCATGCGGGGTTCCAAGCGATACTGCTTGGACGGTTGG
>JBIIUB010000110.1:0-8523 GCA_044340205.1 Terrimicrobiaceae bacterium | reverse complement strand
ACTTGGGCCTCCACTTGGGCCTCCACTTGGGCCTCCACTTGGGCCTCCACTTGGGCCTCCACTTGGGCCTCCACTTGGGCCTCCACTTGGGCCTCCACTTGGGCCTCCACTTGGGCCTCCACTTGGGGGGTGTTTTTTTTCGAAGCGACTGGTTCGACGGAGGCGGGATGGAGGGTGAATGTGGCGAGGACGCCTCCGGAGTTGGATTCGAAGGTGGGAGTGGGCAGGCCAGCGGATTCGCAGGCGTGGGTCATTTTTTCAATGCCGCGGCCCCAAGCGTCGATATAGCCGGCTTTGAAGCAGGCGGCGGCAAGGAGGGGGTTTCGTGGCTTGGAGGCATGGGGGCGGAGGAGGGCTTCAGCGGGGAGGTCGTCGGGGAGCTTGCCTTCGTTCCACAAGGTGAGGCTCGTGTCGTAAACGCGGCATTGGATGTGGATGCCGCTACCGTAGGATTTGTGGACGAGAGCGTTCAGGAAGGCTTCGCGGAGGGCCTCGCGGGGATAGGGCGGAGTCTCGTAACGGTGAAGGCCTTCGAAGCGGATGGCTTTGATAAAGAACTTGCGGTCGAGGCGCTCGAGGATTTCGGGCAGGGAGTTGACGAGGTTGTCTTCGATGATTTCGTGGAAGCGGAGGTCGGGGTCGTTGTCCAGGAAGCGGCCGAGGCGCACGCTGACTCCGGGATAGAAGCGGAGGGGATCTTTTCCGAAAAGGATGATGGCGGCACGCTTGAGGCGGCCATTTTCGGCAAGGCCGAGTTTTTCGAGGAGTTCGGGAATGGGCAGGGTCTCGGAGTCAGGGAGGCGGTCGGTCTTGCGGGCGTCGGCGAGAAAGCGCTTGATGGCTGCAGGGTCGATATCGTCGAACGACGCGCGGTCTTCGATGACGGCGTCCCAGGTGAGGCCGGACTTGTGGAGGAGGAATTCGTTGAGTGAGGTGCCTTGGAGTTCCTTGGTGACGCTGCCGTTTCGCTGGTAGTAGCGGCCTCGGAGGGAAATCGGAACGGTGGAGGCGGCGACGCGGATTTCGAGGGTGTCGAGGCCGTTGGCGGGCAGGAGTTGGATGGATGGCGTGATGCCGAGGACTTGCGGAATTTTTTGCGGGAGTTCCTCAAGGAGGCGCTTGGAATCGGACACGCCGAGGGTATGGCCGAAATCATCGTAGCCGAGAAGAAGCCGGCCGCCTTTGGCATTGGCGAAGCCGCAAAGGACCTTGAGGTGGTCATCGTGCCAAGCGGTTTTCCATTCGGTGGTTTGGTCTTCAGGCATGGGGAGGCAAGTATGAATTTTGGTAGGTGGATTTTGTGTTGCGGCAAAGCCGCTGTGGCGAGTTGCGAGTAACTGGTGAAGAATTTTGGATGTTGGATTGAGGAGCTTTAGAGTGGGCGTTGTTTCGTTTGCCAAAGTGTGGCGATCGGTAGGGCCAAAAGGTTTTTGCCAAATGAAAGACGCTGGAATCCCGTGTAGAGAATGACTCCACGAACAAAGTCCTTTCCGACGACGCGTGCGAGGTCTTCGAGACCCCGGCAGTCGTTTTTTCCAATGTCTGAAGCGCACTTGATTTCAATGCCAACAATGCGTCCATCCGGTGATTCCAAAACAAAATCTACCTCGTTGCCGGAGACATCTCGATAGTGGTGGAGCGTTGGGCGCGTGTCGCTCCAAGTGATCTGCTTCATCAACTCCATGGCGACAAAATTTTCCAACACAGCTCCAGCGCGATTGCGATCTCCGGCGAGTGCCTTGGCATCAACACCTCGCAAGTGACAAACCAAACCGGAATCGTTCAAATAGGTCTTCGGTGCCTTAATGAGGCGTTTTTCGAGATTTCTGTGCCAAGCGGGAATCTCAATATGCAGATAGAGGGCCTTGAGCAGGGCGACATAGCGTTTGAGTGTGCTGGAACTCATCCCGACCACGCGACCCACCTCGGCAAAATTCTGTAATCCTCCAACGCGCGCGGCGAGGATTCTCAGAAGGTGAGGCAATTCCTGCAAACCCGCGATATCGGCTAAGTCGCGGACATCCCGCTCCAGCATGGTTTGCAAATAGGCTTCCCACCAAGCCCGGCGGCGGGAGACCTGAGAGCGATGAACAACCTCAGGGTAACCGCCTCGCGCCATGCGCTCCAACAAGTCGCCCCACTCCTCGGCAACTTCGTTAAAGCCATCCTGCTCTTGGAAACATGCATCCACAAACCCCTCCCGCACACCTTCGAGTTCACCTTGCGAGAATGGCCACAATACCTGCACTTCCATACGGCCAGCCAGAGAGTCTGCCAGACGCGGAAGCGTAAAAACATTGGCGGATCCAGTGAGTAGATACCTCCCAGGCAAGCGCTCGGCGTCGATGCGTTTCTTCATCGGCAAAAACAACTCGGGTGCGCGTTGAACCTCATCAATCAAGCATTGCGGTCCTGCATCCTCCAAAAAAGAATCCGGCGCACGCTTGGCTGCGCTCAATGTGGAGGGATCATCCAAAGTTAAAAAAGAACGCGCTAAGGAGAGCGAGCCTGCGAGTTCCTTTGCAAGCGTGCTCTTGCCCGTTTGTCGCGCTCCTGCCAGTAGCAAAACGGGAGTATCGAGAAGCGCAGCGGAGCAATTTGCAGTAATATTTCGAGCAATTATTGGCCGATAATCAACCACATTTCGATGCTTTATCAATACTATTTTGGGTGGTTGAAAAACATGGGAGATTCTTCGTCATTTTCAGTGGGAGGAATCAACGGCACGGGCGCGGAGTGTAGATTTTCAAGAGTCGATGCTCTCTCGATGCCGGATTTCATGGGTATCAGCGTTTGACGGGTTGAGGTTCCAGAAGGTGGCGGATGATTGTTTCGGTTTCAAAGAAGACATCGGCGTTGCGGCGTGCCTTGGTCGATGGTTCAGGGGCAGTTTGCTTGGGGGCTGGAGCGTCGCCGACTGCTATGGGTGCTGCTTGAGCTGCTGGCGGAGCCTCGGCGGGAGCGGATTCGACAGGGTGCATGGTGCCGCGACCGGTTTCGGTGAAGGTGCGATCCTGCGGAGCGTCTTCGATGCGGGTGGTGCGGGTGCGGCCTTTTTTGCTGTGGCTGATGGCGCGGACGATTTCGGATTGGGTGACCTGCATGTCGACTTCGCATGTGCCGTCATCCAAGTAGCGGATGGCGACCGCCTCGGCGCCTTTGATGACTTGGGAGAGATTGGCGATAATCTCGTCGCTCTCAAGGCAGGCGTCACGCACGGTGGTGGTGGCATCAATACGGATATCGAGGAGGCGCTGGGCCAAGCGGCGGTAGGCATCAAGCTCAGCGGCGCGCTTGGCCATGACTTTCTGATGCCCCTCGGAGCCGCGAAGGGCGGCATTTCCCATGACCTCGATAACCTTCCCCTTAGTGGACAACTCGGTAGATTCGTCGGACGAGACGGTCTCGGCCCTGCCGTCGGCGAAGAGTTTTTCCTTGGTCTTGCGGCGGAGGGTTTCGATGACCTGCTCCATCTTCACTGCCTTGACGACCTCCACGCGGCCGTCAGCAAAATACTCGGGCTGCCCGACAGTGAGGGAGCCGACGAGCGAGGCCTGGACTACGCTGGCGATTTTGTCATCGCTCATGGCGAGGTCGGCGACGGTGGTATCGGCATCGACTTGGACTCCGTAGATGCGCTCGGCAAGTAGGCGGTCGGCGTCGACTTCCGCAGCGCGTGTAGCCTTGAGACGCTCACGCGGACCGGCCTTCACCCAAATCTCAGGGAGCTTGGGTGCGGACTCTTCGGTGGGACGGACAGCTGCATGCACTGAAGTCGGCGAAAGCAGGCTGGATGACGCTGCGAGGGATATAACAAGGAGGAAGCGCGGGATGGTTTTCATAACAGCGAGGAAAATATGAAAGCGTTTCATGCGCGTAAACAGGCAATTGAACGAGCGGTTGAATTCGCCTGCCGAACGGTCGAAAAGCGGGGGCGAGTGGTCCGCCTTCGCGCTACGCGACTACGGCGTGACGAGTCCGCCTACGCGTTGAGCGGCTACGGCGTGACGAGCTGGCGAGGGTCGAGGGTCGAGGGTCGAGGGTCGAGGGTCGAGGGTCGAGGGTCGAGGGTCGAGGGTCGAGGGTCGAGGGTCGAGGGTCGAGGGTCGAGGGTCGAGGGTCGAGGGCGTGATCCGCCTGTGTGCTGCGCGACTACGGCGTGACAAGGTGGAAACGCTGAAAGGATGAAATCTGAGAGTCTGAAAGGCGGCGAAGCCGCTGTGGCGTGTAGCGGGTAAAAAGTGGAGGAATGCTCGCCGATCCGCTTCGAGAGGCGCTCTGCGAGCATCAGGAGGAGTCGGCGGTCATAGACACGCCGCTACAAAAGGGGGCTCGAGGCTTTTGGTGTGCTGGATTCGATTATTACTGGTCTCCGGAACAAGATTATGCCCCACTTCCCGGGAGCCTTCGATTTGAACTATTCGGAATTTCCGAAGAGTTGCCGTGGAAACGATTTCGCCTTGATGCGGGCGCGGATTTTGAATGTTGGGTGAGAGCAGTTCTGGATTTTGGATGCAGGGATTGTGGGATTTTTAGTATGGACGTTGTTTCGTTTGCCATAGGGTGGCCATCGGTAGGGCCAACAGATTTTTGCCAAATGAAAGTCGCTGGGATCCCGTGTAGAGGATGACTCCACGAACAAAGTCCTTTCCGACGGCGCGGGCGAGGTCTTCGAGACCACGGCAGTCATTTTTTCCAATGTCTGAAGCGCACTTGATTTCTATGCCAACAATGCGTCCATCCGGTGACTCAAAAACAAAATCCACCTCGTTGCCGGAGACATCTCGATAGTGGTGGAGCGTTGGGCGCGTGTCGCTCCAAGTGATCTGCTTCGTCAACTCCATGGCGACAAAATTTTCCAACACAGCTCCCGCGCGATTGCGATCTCCGGCGAGTGCCTTGGCATCAACACCTCGCAAGTGACAAACCAATCCTGAATCGTTCAAATAGGTCTTCGGTGCCTTGATGAGGCGTTTTTCCAGATTTCTGTGCCAAGCGGGAATCTCAATATGCAGATAGAGGGCCTTGAGCAGGGCGATATAGCGTTTGAGTGTGCTGGAACTAATCCCGACCACGCGACCCACCTCGGCAAAATTCTGCAATCCCCCAACGCGTGCGGCGAGGATTCGCAGAAGGTGAGGCAATTCATGCAAACCCGCGATATCGGCTAAATCGCGGACATCCCGTTCCAGCATGGTTTGCAAATAGGCTTCCCACCAAGCTCGCCGGCGCGCGGCCTGAGAGCGAAGAATGACCTCGGGGTAACCGCCTCGCTCCATGCGCTCGAACAAGTCGCCCCACTCCATGACAACTTCGTTAAAGCCATCCTGACCTTGAAAACATGCATCCACAAACCCCTCCCGCACACCTTCGAGTTCGCCTTGCGAGAATGGCCACAAAACTTGCACTTCCATACGGCCAGCCAAAGAGTCGGCCAGACGCGGAAGCATAAAAATATTGGCGGATCCAGTCAGTAGATACCTCCCAGGCGAGCGCTCGGCGTCGACGCGTTTCTTCATCGGCAAAAACAACTCGGGTGCGCGTTGAACCTCATCAATCACGCATTGCGGTCCTGCATCCTCCAAAAAAGAATCCGGCGAACGCTTGGCGGCGCTCAAAGTGGAGGGATCATCCAAAGTTAAAAAAGAACGTGCCAAAGAGAGCGATCCAGCAAGTTCCTTTGCAAGCGTGCTCTTGCCCGTCTGTCGCGCTCCTGCCAGGAGCAAAACGGGAGTATCGAGAAGCGCAGCGGAGCAATTTGCAGTAATATTTCGAGTAATCATTGGCCGATAATCAACCACAATATGATGATTTATCAATACCGTTTTGAGATTTTTCAAAAAATATGGAATGCTTTAAATTATTGATAGGAATGGTTTGTAAAAAATTTCAGGATACACAAAGGAAAGAATACTTCCTTTTTAGAAATAAATTCCCTGTTCTTCAATTCTGTCATTGCGTCTAAATTCATTACCGCACAACTGGGCCGCTTTGGATGACTTGCTTGATGATCATTTCCGTCTCAAAAAATGGATCGTGCGGACCTTTTTTGTAGGCATCCCGCTCGTAGCAAGGTCGGCGACGGTGGTATCGGCATCGACTTGGACTCCGTAGAGGCGCTCGCCGAGAAGGGGAGCTAATCGGGAGTAGCTGAGGGTGCCAAATGCTGTTTCAACAAAGCGGGTGGCTCTGTCTGGGCGTGTATCGCGCGAATCGTCTGGATGTCCACCAGTTCCCTCTCGAAGGCCATGCTGCGAGCCACATTCAGGGGTATGGCTTCCCACCGGAGTTGCATTTTGCGCTCCAGCGTCAAAGCCCTCCAGCGGCGAATGGTTTCGATACTGCTCACCAGTGAAAGTTTCTTCAGGCATGTTTAGATTGCAAGTCTGGATGCGGTTGCGCGGGCGGTTGCGAGGAGGCGGGTCATTTTGAATTTTGGATGCTGGGTGGGAGGATGATTCAAACTGGCGACTTCATGTGAACAGGGAGGCGATCCGCCTTCGCGCTGCGCGACTCCGGCGTGACGGGATGGTGAAGCGAATTTCGGATGTTGGGTTTTGAATTTTAGATTGGCTACTGAGTATTTTGGAGCACGAAACTCGACACCGTGACTGAATCGCTGTAACCGGGAACTGTGCGGGTTGTTCTTGATACGAGTGTATTGGTTGCGGCGGCGCTTTCACGCCGAGGAGCCAGCTTTGCCATTATCGAAATGATTCCCTCGCGCAGTTTTGAAGTCTGCCTTTCCATTTCGCTCTATATGGAGTGGATGGCTGTTCTCACGAGGAAACAGAACCTGCCACCGGGCACCAGCGTGCAAACAACTCTAGGCTTTTTGCGCCGACTTGCTTCTTTCGCGCGCCTGCAGGATATCCATTATCTCTGGAGGCCATTTTTGCAGGATCCCGATGACGACATGGTTTTGGAACTTGCTTTCGCGGGAGGGTGTGATTTTATTGTCACATCATAATGTTGCTGATTTCAGAGGCTCTCAGCAACTCGGCATATCCGCAATTACTCCGGGAAAATTCTTGAAACTTCTTCAAAACAAATCATGAGCACAATCAGCATTCAACTCCCAGACGGGCTGAAAGAAGGAATCGAGAGTTTGGGCAAGAGGGAGGGATTTTCCATCGAGCAATTTTTGGCAATTGCCGCTGGAGAAAAGTTGGCGGTGATGTCCTCCCTCGACTATCTGCGGAAAGAAGCATCCCAAGGTAGCCGGGCGGATTGGGACAACTACTTGGCCAATGTGCCTGATGTGCAGCCTCTGCCGGGCGATGAGATTTGATTTTTTGAAAAGAGGCCAAGCGTTTTTTAAAATTGATGGCGTCTCGGGGAGCGTGCCAGGCCCTGGATTGCTCACCGGACATTCGCGCCTAGATTATGCTGGGGGCGTTAATACCGGGCGTTAGTTTTTTGTAGCCGTTCCCATCGCCGCTCGACCAACTCTTGGTAGCGTGACTTCATTTCTTCCGAACAGAAACCGGCGCTGATGAGAGGGATTGCCGCGCTCAACCCCTTTTCGAATCGGCGTAGTGCATTGGCGATCTGGCGGTCGGTCAATCCCAAAGCATTGCCTAAAGCGAAGAAATCCCGCCGGGTGAGGCGCTTTTTACGGCCATGCATGGTCAGCGCGCTTTCCTCCGTGTCCTCGGGCAATAAGAGCACGGTTGGCAACAGGTCGTAAGCCGGCGAGAACCGGATTTCTCCGTCCTGGGAACGAATCAGGGAAAAGTTCTTGAGGTGCATGTCGGAATTCCCCGTCAAAAAGCTGAACAAGTTGACCTCGAAAAATCGCAGCGCATCAAGGCCAGGATGGCTGCAGTGCTGGAGAATCTTTTTGCCAACCGCCTCCAGCGACCCTCGGTATTTTTCCTCGGTCATCCGATCAGTCAACTGGCACATAGCCTCCATGGCCAACTTGTGCACCCCCACCCGATCCATGCGCCTGACGACCAGAGCCAACTGACCGTCCTGCATCGCTATCAATCCGCAACCGGCTGTTTCAATGCCAAAGCAAGCCGCCATGTGCATGGTGAGGTGCTCAAGTTCGGGCATTTGGGGGAACCTTTCCACTGGAGTTTTGAGGATATACCCCCCTTCGAGCCCGACGAGAGTGAATCGACCGCCTGCGCGCGCTCCACCTGATTCCAGATGCAGGGAAAGCTTGGGCTGGACGCCTGGAACCGCGACATGGCTGCGGACAATCTGCTCGGCCATCGAATTCAATGCAGCCCATGAGTAGGGAAGCTGCGGAGGCTGCGCGCTTCCAAATAGCCTGCGACAGCACGCGGCGTGGAAGTCCATTTCTTCATCGCCGATGACACCCAAGCAAATCTTGCAGCGCAGATTATTTATGTGCGACCTCCTCCTCGATCGGCACCACTCCAGCGGCACCGATGCAATCCCGGCAGCAGGCCAACAAAAGCCCCATGCGGTCACGCGGGTCGATCTTCCATGTCTTTTCGGCAATCTCCAGCAGCCATCCCTCGGGAATGAGCCCGTCAAAAAAAGGGAAAA
>JBIIUB010000168.1:0-3394 GCA_044340205.1 Terrimicrobiaceae bacterium | reverse complement strand
GCCATCGACGAATCCGACGACGAACCGCAGAGCCGACTCGAAGCCGAGGCCGACTCCGAAGCCGCCCGAATGAACCTTCTCCTCGACCGCATCCAAGCGCGAATGCTCCGTGAGGATGCCGATCCCGAGGACTTCGACGAAATCTGGGACGAGGAGCGCGAAAGACTCCGCATCGAGCGCGGCGAGCCCGAACCCCCGCCACTCACGCCCGAGCAGGAGGCCGCCATGGAGGCCCGCATCGACGAACTCAACGCCCTCTCCAACGGGGCCATCCACGACCAAGCTGATAATCCACCCTTCGGTGAATCCAAGGACCACCCCCTTGTCGAAAAAGCCCGCGATCTCGCCATCTCCATGCACCACGCCGCCGAAGCCGCCGGCTGGATTCCCGAAGGCTCACCGCCGGAGCATCCCCTGAATGAAGCCTGGTCCTGCATCGCCACGGCATCCACCAAACTCGCCGGCGCCCTCAATATCCACGATCCCGAAGACTGGCCCCCGGAGCCACTCTTAGCCGGACACGCCCTCCACCGCCTCAAGACAGCCCGACGCTTCCTCCGCGACGCCCTGCTGGCCATTGAAACCGCCGCAGCAGACCACCTCGCACCCACCGAATGGACCACCTCCATAGCGGCCGCCCTCACCTCCGAAATCCTACCCCAACTCGAGCACCTCATCACCGAAGTCCGCCTCATCCTCAACGCCGCCGACCAACATCCCGACTTGGACGACAAGGACCTCCCATGAAGCCGCCCTCTGATTCCGACGCCATCCTCGTCTTCCCCAGCCAAGGGGAGGGCGACTGCGCCCACTGCGCCGCCCCGCCGGGGTCCGACTTGTGCGGCAACGCCACCATCGCATCCAGCAGAAACGCCGCTTCGCGGCTTAATCTTGGGACGCCAACGGCCTGGCGTGCCCTACCATTGTATTACGAAGCTTGCTGCCGCGCTTGGAGCGGAATTAACCACGGAGGACACGGAGGAAATTACAAGCTGATACAAAAACCTTCCCCTGCTCTCCGCCGATTTCAACTTACTGCAAAATCTCATGTTCTACTCCGTGTTCTCCGTGTCCTCCGTGGTTAAATAAATGATTTTGCCAAGCCTGAGAACGCTGCGCTTTTACTCGAGGCTGGGGAGGGCGGGGGTGTTGGCTGCGAGGCGGGTGGGGGTTTGGGGTTCGGTGTATTGGATTTCGGCGTGGTCGATGCGGAGGGCGGTGCCGTCGGGGTTGAATTCGGGGCGGTGTTTGGGCTCGAAGTAGACGGGCATATCTTTTTGGAGGGGTAGGATTTCGAGGCGGAGGTCGCCGGAGGCGAGTTCGGTGGCGTGGCGACGCAGGCCGATTTCGAAGGTGGAGCCGTTGTAGAAGTCGTCGTTGAGCAGGCGGCCGTTGAGGGTAAGGCGGGCGACATCGCCGGTGTAGCGGATGCGGAGGATGGGGTTTGCTGCCATGTCCAAATCGGCGGGGAGTTTCACTTTCCAGACGGCGGCGGATTGGAAGTCGTTTTTTGCCGGTGAGACGGGTAGAGCGAATTCGGGATCCTTGGATTTCCAGGAGCGGAGGGCTTTCGGGTTTTCGAGGAGTTCCAGAACGACGGGGATGGAGCGCACTTTGGGTTCCGTGTCGAAGGCGAGGTTGCTGTCGTTGCCTTTGGGGGCAAGGGCCAGGGAGTCGGCTTCGCTGAGCAGGATGACCCTGACTTCGCGGCCGTTTTTTCCTGACACGCGGATGGCGGGGCTGCGGCTTGCTTGGACGCCGCTGAAAACGAGCGGCTCGCGGCGGAGCGGGGCTTGGATGGTTGCGGGGTCGAACGCGAACTCGGCGTTCATGCCGGGGACCTCGGCGAAGACGACGGTGAGGCCGCCATCGGGATCGAGTGTGCGGCGGATGGGCTGGGCGGTTGCGTAGATGAGCTTCACGCCATGGAGGTCGATATTAAAGGGCCAGTGGAAAAAGGAATCCGCTGGAATCGTGGTGGGCTTGCTTGGAATGGTGAGGCTGCCGACGGGAAGATCGATGCGGAACTGGGTGTTCGGCTTGCCGGGCATGTGTTCGAGCCGTTGGTAGTTGTTTACGAAGAGAAATCCGGAGCGGCCATCCGAGCGCACGCTCCAGCGCAGGGTTGCGGGGTTCGAGAAGTCCATTTCCTCCCGGCCGGGGAGGAAGGCCGGCATGCGGGAGAGCTCGGCTCCGAAGTCCTCCATGAAGAAATTCAAGCGCCGCAGCCAATGGTAGTGCGGGCGGATCTGTCCATATTGGCCGATGGGTGCTTGGAAGTCGTAGGATTTGATGGGTGTATCGAAGACATCGCCGATTTCGTTCGATTTGTGCAACGGGGTAAGGCGTCCCTCGGGATTCTCGCCGCCGTGATACATGTAGTAGCCGATGCCCACACAACCGCTGCCGAGCTGGCAGAGGGCGAGGGATGCGACATCACGAGGCTCCACCTTGTTTCGCCGATGGTAGGAGACGAACATGCCGCCGCCGGTTTCGGCTGTAAGGAAGGGATACTGCGCACGGCTCGACTCGTCCTCCCCGCCGCGCACGGTGTTGACATCACTCGCGATCGATTCGTCGATGCGCTGCTTGCGGAAGATGTAGTTGTAAACAAGGCTCTCCGACTTCTCGACCGAGCCCTCCCAGGCGGCATCCGGATAGGCGCCGTAGAAGGGAATCATCTCGCCCAGCGGCATGGGATCCTCCATGCGGGGCCAGCCGGTTTTTGTGTAAAGGGGCGCATCCATGCCGACCTCGATCGCGAGATTTTTGAGGCCAAGGAGGTAGCGCGATGGGCCTGAATACTCGTTGTCGAGCTGGATGCCGACGACAGGGCCGCCATCCTTCCAGAGCAGGCCGTGCATTTGCTCGCCGATGTGGGTGTAGAGCCGCCGGACAGCTTCGTGATACTCGGGGTGCTCGGGCCGCAGGCCCCATCGGGCTGGCGGGGCCCAGCGCGTGCTTTTTTCCACCCAATCTGGGAAGCCGCCGTAGCGCACCTCGCCGTTGCACCACGGCCCGGCGCGCACGATGGCGAGCAGACCTACCTCGCGGCATGTCTCGAGAAAAGCCCGCAGGTCTTTATTCCCCTCCCAATGCCACTCGCCCTCGACCTCTTCGTGGTGATTCCAAAAAACATAGGTCGAAACGATTTTGATGCCGCCTGCTTTCATTTTCTCCAGCGCCTCCTGCCACTCGGCGCGGGGATACCGGGAAAAATGAATCTCGCCCATGATGGGGAACCAGGGCTTGCCGTTGAAGAGTAGGCTCAGACATCCTGACTTGGCGGGAAAACGGATGACCTGATTGGGCGGTAGACGAGGCGTAGGGTGGTGCCGGGATAGCAGATTTCTGTGGCGTTGAGTTCGGTGCATATGGCTTCGAGGGTGGCGTC
>JBIIUB010000085.1:0-13331 GCA_044340205.1 Terrimicrobiaceae bacterium | reverse complement strand
GCCACCCTCGAAGCCATATGCACCGAACTCAACGCCACAGAAATCTGCTATCCCGGCACCACCCTACGCCTCGTCTACCGCCCAATCAGGTCATCCGTTTTCCCGCCAAGTCAGGATGTCTGAAGGTAGGGATCGCCAGGCCCTTGGCGTCCCAAACTTCAGCTGCGAAGCAGCGTTTCTGCTGGATGCAGTGGCGGCGTTGCCGCGCAAGTGGGTCAGCGACGGCGCGCCGCCCCTACCCTGGATACGCGGCAGCGCGATTCGTGACAAAATCATTCTAAGGGATCCGCCTACGCGCTTCGCGGCTACGGCGTGACACTGGGTTCATCGTCCTCGCATGACCCATTTTTCAGCCGCAAAGCGGCGTCCGCTTACCAATGAGGCTGCCACGCGAGTGCCTTTCACGGTCGAGACGACCATGCTCCCCTCTGAAAGCGCGGGGTGATGGGGAGCGAAGCGGCGTGGTGGCGAAGCATTGCCGCCTTGGGTCAAACCGGAGTTTGCCCTCGAAGTGGTGTGCTGGCGACCTATGCGTTCGTGTCGCTGAGAATTTTGCCTAGATGATATCCCATTCGAGCGTGTCCGTAGTCCGAGGGATGAATGTAATCCGCCGTTAAATCACCGGGGTCATCCAGAATCGTTCCTCCCTCGATCAACGAGAGCTTCTGCCAGCGCCCTGATGCGACCAACTCGCGCAGTATCGCTGAGAAGCGATCTTGGGCAGCCGCCAGCCCGGCTTCGCTGAGGTTGGGATAGACCGTCACGAGGAACACCTGCCTGTTTGCCCCAGGTGCCGCTACGGCATCCAGAAGATAGCTCACGCGCGCTCTGAAATCTTCAGGGGAAACACCGTTGCGCATGTTGACTCCCACCTCGAGCGTGGCGATTTCATAATCTTGTCGCGAGCCGATGAAATCCGCCATCTCGGGCTCGCAGAAGCAGGATCCAGACAAGCCCAGATTGAGCACATCCAAATCCGCTGCGCGGGCGGCGTGGTAGACATAACTGCTCAAATGGCTCACGGGTGAAGCACCGTTGGTGATCGAACTGCCGTAAGCAAGCCAGCGGCGGGATGGAAGCTCATCGGGAAGCGGCTTGCGATGGGCGTAGCCGAATGTTTCCAAACCATAAAACACTCTGACGCAGCGCCCCATGAATACGCGCCAAACATTTGGCGAAAAGCCCCTGCGCTTCGCCGTGCCCACATGCTCCGGAAGCTGCCCGCCGCTCCAAGGCGCGACATCGATATGGTTCACGCGGCCCGGCTCGATCCGGTGCCGCGAATGGACAAACGGCCCGCGGAAAAGCACGACCTCCTCGGCATGACGCTCATGGGGCGAAAGGAAGGAGGGATAACTTCCGAGCGAGATCCGGAAGGCTGGCGCATCAGTGACAAAGCGGATCTCGATTCCGGCCGAGTCCTCGGCCACCATCCGCCCAAGGGCTGTAAGGCTTTCGCGAACGCTGCGAGGCACGCGAAAAAGCACCAGTCCGCCATCGGCTTGAAGTTCGGTCTCAGCGACATTGTGGAATTCAATTCCTTCGGGAATCTTCACGGAATTTGGAGAGTGATGCTGCATAAGTTTTATTGGAATCGATCATGCTGCCGACCTTCAGTCCTTTTGAAGGGTAAAGCCAAGCGACATGCATTCCTTCAGCTCGGATGGAGTGAACACAATGCGTCGAAGCATTTTGTCCTCCGGGGCGCATGGCGAGTCGACTTCGTGCAACTCGACCGCGAAACTCCCGAGTTGTTTACTCTTGAGGATCATGCCCTCCTTACCGTCGATACGGACGGCATCGCCCACTGCTTCGCAGGTAAGGTAGGTGATGAACACTTCCTGGAGCGTGGCGGGGGCTTTGGAAAACTGGAACTCGTCGGCGACTTCCAAGTCACCTTGGGCGCTGAGCGTGAGCTTGCGATCGAAGCGGGTAAGCGTCGGGTCCGGATAGGCACGGCTCAGATCGATGCGCAGTGATTTGGATCCATCGGTCGCCGCGTGATCGACGGCAAGGCTTGCACGATACTGTGAGCTCTCCTGCTGGAGATGGCCATTGATGACCGGCACTGGGTGGCCCTGCGAACCGCAGAGGAGATTGTCATAGCGGTTCGGGCCGTAGACCTCGGCTGTGTAGATCGGCATGCCGGGATCGGTGATCCATGCGCGGCTGTCGCGATAATAAATGAAACTGCCAAGGTCGTTGTGATTGTGCGAAGCCGCGTTGTGCAGGGCGGTGGCGGCGAGTTGCGCTCGGGATCCATCCGCAAGGGTGGTGGCCACCTTGGCAAATCCCAGCGAGGGAAGATGCGTGTCGGTCACCGGACTTGGTTCGCGCTTGGCGGACTCGAGCCATGCCGGAGAATCCACCGCGAGCAGCAGATCGTGCCAGTTCTGAAGCATTGGCCGTCCGTCGGGACCTTTTTCGCAGAAATCAAACAACTGCGGCAGCGGCAAGAATGCGTTCACCATGAGCGCCTCGCAGGCCCTCATGAAGCCACTATTGGAATCGGAGAAGAGACAACGATCACTTCCTTCCAACCAGACCGCCAGCGGGTAGCGGGCGATGCGTTGCGCAAGCTCCGAGTCCATGAGATTCAAGAGCCCGCCGCTCACTTCACGCAGCACGATGGCAGCCTCGAGGAAATGTCCGAAGCCGTAACCCCAATACATAGGTCCCTCGGCACAACCGCCATCCTCGCTGAATCCGGTCATACCGAATTCCATCATGTGCGTGCAGAGCACGAGCAAGGAGGCCAGCGGGCGTGGCTCCTTCATGCGGTGGAGCGCCGTCTGGATCACATTGGAAAGGCAGACATGGTTCCAGTTGTTGCGTCGGCACATCCAGATCGGCAGGTTGCGCCAATCGAGAGCGGCGGCCAGGGATCGCTCCTCGATGCGTTGACCAACCCTCAGAACCACTTGCGGGTCGAGGCGGTCGCCCACCGCGAGCAACAACTCGGAGAACACCGCACCGCAGCGCGTTGCGGTGAGATCCGCCGCATGCAGCTTAGCGCTTTCCTGCGGCATCCAGAACTCAAAGTCGCAGAAGGCCCAGAGCGTTTCTTCCAATCGAACTGCATCCGCCGATGGGTGATCCAGCCAGAGCGCAAGAGCCTCATCCTGAATGCGGCCAAGGGCGTTGTTGATGATCTCCCCGTCGCGCCATTTTCCGGTGCGGTGGTATTCGCGGATGACGCTCCAGTCGAGACGCTTGATCGGATATGGCTGGGGAGTGGAAGCATGGCCATAGGGAGATTTACCCCAATAGGCAGATCCCTCTCCCTGCCCCGCCAGTCGCTCCGCGAGACGCTCGAAGAGCCCGTTCTCGCGTGCCAGTGCGATGGCATTTGCGCGTTTGGAGGCGTTGGTGAGGCCGGGCCATGGTGATGGCGCAGCGGTCTTGCGCAGCGCGTCCTCGAGTTGAAGGGCCGGTTCAAAATGATCGAGAGATTTGCAAAGTGGTGTCATAGGATTGGAATTTTAAAAGAGCCGTGCACTCACGCTGAATCTGCCCGTCGTGCCTGCATGGCGAAAGGCAAGGCGGTGCTGGATGCCGTCGAGCAGCGGCAACTTGTCCACCCGCCATGCGCAGCCTGCGGGAGCATTCAATTCTACGCGACCGCGCGTGCCGGTGAGCACCGCTCGGCGACCAACAATAGTCACCGGCAGGCGCGTCTGCCAGTAAAACTCGACCCCTTCGCCGGCGGCGAGTTCGTAGTCGTCGCTGATGATCAAAACATCCGCGCTTGGCGAGTCCCAGGTGCGATGCCAGCGGCGATAGTAAGACTCCCAACCGGGAGTCACATCGAGTTCCGCATGGAATGACACCGCATCGCCTTTGCCGACCGGTTTGACATCGACTGGAAGCGGGCAAGCGGGGTGCGGCCTCTCCGTCATGCCGAATGGCACGAGCATGTTGTGGCGTTCGCAGTTCCTGAGTTGTATCGCCAGCGGGAGGCTGTAGTCGCAACTTCCGGGATCCAGCGCGAAAGTCTCGCCAGCGAATTCGAGAATGAAGCTGCCCTTGTCTTCGTGGGTGTGACCGGCGTTAGCACGATTGCCCTGAATGAAAAGTTTCACCCAGGCATCGCCCAGTTTGCGCTGCGAGACGAGCGGGCCCATCATCGCAAGGCTTACGAGCGGTTGCGGCGCGTGGCTTTCAGCAGGCAGGCGCTCGATCAATCCCCAAGAGATCGCGGCATCGACCATTGCCGGCACGCTGCTCCCATGTCCCCCCCCACCGATCGGCCACCCGCCAGAACGGGCAACGGTTTTGCGCAGCATACGCGCCCACGCGCTCTCCGGCAGCAGAGCGCCCATCATCGCTTGCGAGGCGATCTCATGGCCCTTGATGGCATCGCAGATCGGTATGACATCACTCTCCTCATCGGTGCTGATGACGGCCTCACCGAAATCGCCGCAGCGCCGCATCGGCTCGGGAACAAGTTCGCCCAGCGGTCGATTCAGCGCGCGGCTGTAGTAGTAAACGCCAAGACCTGCGTCGCGGCCGATGCAGCGGAAATACATCGGACCCTCGATGTAGCCACCGTCGGGCAGGATGCTGCGTTCCAAGTTTTCGCAAAGTTCGCTGTAGGCGATGTCCATGTAGGAGCGCACCCTCGGCCAGTGACGCTGCATCACACCGAGCGCGAGCATGCGACCGGGGGTGAACCACGCGAGCTGATTGCATTTGAAAATGTAATCATGCTTCCAGGTGTTGAACTGGATGGTGCCGATGGCTTCCTCCGCCAATCGGCGCAGAAGGAAGTCACGCCCGAGGTCGGTGAAGCATTCACCCGCCAGATCGAGAATGCCGGCGACTTCGTGGGCGCACAGGCTCTGCACGAAACAGCGGTGCTCGAACGTGCTGCCGGGAAAGCGGCAGATGAAGCCATCGTCCCAATTCCTGCACACGCCGATGCTCAATGCGTAGCGCGCGGCCAAGCGCAGCAGACGCTTGTCTTTCAGAAGATGTCCAGCAATGGCCGCATTGAGGCCGTGGTTGAGGATGAACGAATCATGATCGCGCACCCGGTTGTAACGGGTGTCGCTCCAGAAGTTGACGAAGTCGTGGATCATCGTCTCCGGATCACGGGCCGACGCCGCTTCGGCCGCCGCGACAAATGGCGAGGCACTGCCATCCGCCGTCAACGCAGCATGCCGTTCGCGCAGTATGTTGAGTTCATCGCCGTTCAAGACCAGCCCGTAGGCCGGCGTGAAATGCGGCTCGTAGGACTCCTCCTTGAGATGCTTTTCCCAACGCTCATCCCACGCCGATTGGGGTTTGAGCATGCGCGCAAGGCGACCGCTGTGTTGCAGCCCGAGCCAGTTGATCCACCCTTGGGCGATGCCGTCACCGGCGGCCTCGATTTCGATGGTCACCGAGTCCAAGCGGGTTGCCCCCGCAAGATCCATCGCGATCTCCTGCTTCTTAGGGCCTGCCTGTTTTGCTTCGATGCGGCATTCCCCCCGATCGGTCGATGCCATCAAGCGAATCACCGCACCCTCGGGCGCCATGGCCGAGAGCACCAACCGGTCGTAATCATCGCAGGCCACTTCGCAGCGGCGCGACATCCGTAGCGCAGGTCCCTTGTCAGGACGCCGCACCCACTCATAAGCGACCTTATCCCAACGCTGGCTCACCACGAGGCCGTGCGATGAGCCAGGCTCGATCGTCCACTGGTTCAATTCGCTTTGGGCCGGATCCCAAAGTGGGGCAATGATCGCTTCGGCTTCGTTGATCGGTATGACTTGCACGAATGTCTCGGGATTCAAGGCTTGGAGAGTGCGTTTTGGATTTCCAGGATTCGACTGGCGAGGATCCAGCGCATCGTGTCAAACACAGCAGGCTCCCACATTCCGCTTTCCAAGCGGCCGCCGGCAGGGGTCACCGGGGGCTTGTTATGATTGTGCCACTTCACTTCCGGTTGGCCGTCGTCTTTGTATTTTTCCTGCACCTTGATGGAGTTCCAGACGAAATCGAGGTCTTCGCGGCCCGCCTTGGCGAGGTCCTCCCGTCCGGCGGCTTTCGCGCGCTCGATCCAATGTTCGAGCGTGGTGATGTAGCGCATGTCATCGATTCCCTCGCGGTAAACCTCCCATGTCACCACGGGAATCGGTGATCCGTCATCGGCGGTGCGCACCATCCCATCGGAGAATTCCCCGTCGAGATAGTTCCAGGGATTCCCCCGATCCCATTGATACATCCAGGGAATGAGGCCCCTGTAGCCCGAACGCCAGAAACCAAAGCCATAGGTCATCCGCGCGCCGATGTTCCGGGTTTTGTCGAACTCGCCGCAGACATGGTTTGGGTAGCACCAGTATTCCGCATCTTTACGAGGGCCTGCTTGCGCCTTGATGGTCTCGTAGTCGGGCTTGAAGGGCTGGTTGCACCAGACATCGATGAAAGGATAAACGGGATCCCATGGCGGGCCGCCGCGCTCGTTGATCGGATCGCCAGTCATGTAGGTGCGGACACCGGGCACCTTCTTGATCGACTCCATGAGCTTCGCCACGAAGGGCACGACATCGGGAGAACCGCCCGGCTCCGGCTCATCCAGCGGGTAGTAGAGGAACTCCGGCCACCCTCTCTGCTTGCGCTCGGCCTCGATGCGCTCGATCAGCTTGGTGAAGTCATCGAAGTAGGCCTGAGGAGGCATTTTGACATTCTTGAGATGCAAGCCTGGTTTCTCGATGCCATGTTTTTCAAAGTAAATAGGCACAGAGCTTAAAAGCTGCAACGGCATCGGGCGGTCGCTGAATCCAGCGCGCCGGGAAGCATCAATCAGCGTGGCGAATTGATCAAAGTCGGGCTCGAAATCTCCACTCTCGTTCTTTTTTCCAGGCATAAGCCGTTCGACCCCGTTCATGCCATGCTCGATCATGCCGCGAATCTCTTTTTCCGCTTTGCCACGGAACCACTCGCGGGAGAAGTCATCGTTGGCTCGATTCGCGTGAGTGACAGGATTGCCGTAATACATGCCGTAGGTGATGCCCTCGTCCTTCAAGAGGTTGATTGGAAGCACACGCAAGGCCACCGGCACCTCGTGGAGTTTCTTCTCCCCGGAGAAGATTTCGGCCTTCCCGCTGTAGATTCCTTCGGGAGTCCCTTCAGGCGCGCGCACGGTTGCCCAGACGCGGAAGTTCTCGCCCTTCGTCAGGTCGCTCGGGACCATCGGCATGAGGACATCGGGAACACGGTAGGTGGTGTAGAGGAAATTGAAGTTCGGCCGCGACCACATGTATTTGACGAAGCGTGTGTCGATCGACGAGGCATCGATGCTTTGGCCGTCCTTGCTTTTCAGGTCGGAGAACTTGACGCTCACATCCTTGAGATCGCGCAGCGGCAGAATGGCAAAGTTGAGCGGCTCGTATTCACCGGGCGAGGCGAAGGCGCGCACCGGGGCATCGATCTCCGTGCGGAGCGGGGCGGTGTTCGGCCAGATGTTCGAAATGTAGCTGCGGGTGTAGGTGACCAGCCCGCGATCAAGTTCTTCCTTGGTGAATTCCGGCATGGGGTTCTTTTCCTCATGCTCGGTCTTGGTCCATTTGGCCAACTCCTCTTCGGGCAACAGGTAAACATCCTGCTCGTAGCGTGCGAGTTTTTCGCCCTTCACCGAATCCCACTGAGCCGCCGGCACGATGGCCATGCCATTGATGAGCCATCGGTTGCGGGTGTTGATTTGAAAATCAAGCACGCCATCGGAGACGACATCCATCGTCAGCACACGCGCATCGTGTTCACCGGGGAAGGTGGCGCTGACTTCACTCTTGCCGCAGGCGATACGGGTATCCCACACGACATAGCGGTTCGGGCGGCTCGTTCCTCCCCCGCCGGACGAGCCGAGCAGGATCCAGACTTTGTAGGCTCCCTTGGAGGCCGCGACGCGGAAAGTGGCTGTGGCATTTCCGGAGACATGATCCTCGCTCAGCGCGTTGAGGAAGACAGGAAACTGCTCAAAAGAATCCGGCATGCCCGGCTTTTTTGGATTCTGGCGGACCTTCACCTTGACCAGATCGGCCTTCTCGACGGCAGTTAGCGCCGGTTTATTCAACCAGCCAAATCCGGCCTCGGGCGACCACGCTGAGTCCGGAGTCACAGCGATAAATCCCTCAGCCAGTTGCGAAGTTTTCGTGCCGAAATCAAAGAAAACGGGCTGGTCAAAGAAAACGGGTTTAATTTGCTCGGTTTTTTGGACTTCTTCCTGACTGCCGGAGGTGGATTCCGGGCCATCCACCTTTTGCTGTTTAGCCGGCTCAGTTTTTTGGACTTCCTCCTGCCCTATGCCAAACCATGAGAGCCAGCTTTGCCACCAGGATGAATTTTTTGCGGGCGGCTCTTCTGCATAGGAATTCACTACGGGAAGCGCGGCAATCAAGATGGCGGCACATGTTTTTTTCGTGATGATCATTTTTCTTGGTTTCTAATTATTGATTTTCAAAAGGGGGCTGGATGAGCCGTATAAATCTTTTTGCATCAGCAATCTCTGATCCGTTTTCAAGCAGCCTCAGTGTGATGGCGTAGTGACCGGCTTTCAAGTTCTCCCACTGCAAAGGCAAGCGGGCGATTTGCTCAACAACCGGGGCTTCTCCGCTGCCAAGGATATTTCCTGCAGGGTCACTGGCCGACCAAGCGATCTGAAGCTGGGAGCCGGATTCAGCAGATTTATTTACTCGCACTTGCAGCTCAGCTCTACCGCGCTCCACATAGAGAGCATTTCGGAGGGGATCACCAATCACCGCTTCAGGCAGCGCAGGCAGGATCAATCCATATTCTTGAACCACATTCTTCCCGCTGAATGCGCGGACCTTCATTTTCTTGCCGACATCGCCCGGCGTGAACTGAAATGGGAGAAGAATCCGGCCCGATTGCTGCGGGCCGATGGCGATTTGAGCACGGTTTTTTTCATCCACCAGCAATTCGACGGAGGATAACTTGCCCCGGTCGCCATCCACCTCGAAGCTGCAAAAATTTTCCGCACAATTTTTCCCAGCGGAAAACGGCGAGTAGAAGGAGAGATTCTTCAGGCTGAACGGAATTTCAAGTTGCTCGATACCCTGAAGCTCATCGAATAACGCAAATTCTTTGAATCCCTTCACGCTGGTCTTCAGGGAGGTCATCAGCATGGGTTTGGTTTGACGATGGCGTGTTATTTGAAACGCCCAAGGACCGCTGGCGCTTTCGATGGGCAGACGGTTGAGCGGGATCGCCATTTCCGTTACCCATTCCTGCTTGCCGATCCGCGCCTTGCACTCTGCGCCGCTCTGGTATTCTTCATCCGGAGACAATCCTTTCCCTGGATAATAGGTGTCATTGACGATTCCATTGGCGTTGAAACTGATCTGCACGCAGCGACCGGATTCGCGGGACGCGGTGGAAAGGTAGAATTCGATGGAGTCATCCTTCCACACCATGCCATCGCGATTCACGGTATCCTTGCGGAGTTTGTCGATGAGAGGTTCCTGACAGATCACCGCGAGGTAGAGGTGGGTTTTGGTGGCGGTGAGCAAGGCGCGGGTCTCCACCCGGTCGGCTTCAGGAATGGACGCTCCCTCGAGCGGACTGAAGGAAGACACCGCCAATGCATCCTTCCAGCACGGATCACTCAGGTCGCCGTCCAGCACCGGCGCTTTCGCGGTCAGCGGCAAATGATAGCTTGCGACCTCTTGCGCCCAAACGGACGCGATACTCAACGGCAAGACGATGCCCGATAGCAGCCAGCGCATTATTTTTGGTTCCATGGTCCCTCGACGATTTTAAATGTTGCCACTTTTTGCAGTTTGGGATCATCCGGAAAAACGGACACTTCGTAGTGACCGGAAGGCAGATTGAGTTTCGAGAGATCCAACTCATACACTTGGGCGCCGCGTTTCCAAGGCGGCACCTCGGAGTGAAGAACATTGTCCTTTTGTCGCAGAACCAGTGGAATGCCACGCTGAATTTCCGCCTCCGAGCCTGTGATATTCAGCTCCAGCCTCACAGTCTTCGCCCCTGGCCGCAGCGCCGGATCCAAGACCATCAGCGAGGAAATCTCGAGAGGAGTGCGGGTCAACTGGAAACCGCCCACCAACAATTCGACAAGGTCCTTATCCGCATAGTCCGATTCCGCCACGCTCAAAGTGATTTTCGGGATCTTGTCCACCGGAACGCCCTTGGCCTTGATATCAGCGACCGGAACTGTGACCCGCTGCCATTCCCCTTGCTTATCCAATTTGATCGGGAGCATGAACTGATTTGGACGCGCCCCGATAAGGAGCGTTAAGACCAGGCGAGTCACTTCCTGGCGCGACACTTTGCCCATGACCATAAACTCCAAGTTATCCCACGAACTCCAGTCCTCCTGACTCCCCTCCAACTTTCCAAACGACACACGCGGCCAACCTTTCGGATGGCCCGCCTGCCCGGTGGAAAAATCCACCGGCACAGTCATCCGGACCGCCTTCCCGCCCGCTGGGCAATCGATGTCCGATAAAGCCACCGAGGCCTCATTGTCAGGAGTGCTGCAGAGGGAGGGATCGCTCATGCGCAGCAATGGCAAGGCGGTCATGTGAACGCCTGAGCCTTGCTGGGAATCTTGAGCGGAAAGCTTGAGGGACAAGGCCGCAACGAGTGTTAGGATGTATAAAAACGGCATGAAGTTTTGATTTTTAAACTGCTTTATTCAGGTTTTATGTCACCGGCCTTGCCTCAATTCTGACGAAAAATCCACTCAGTGCCTCACTCCGCTTGGGTGAAGACCACTTCGTCCACAAGAACGGGATCGTTGAAGTTAGCCGTCTCATTCAAGATAGCGACTTTGACGAACTTGGTGCCTGGCCAGAACTTTCCTGACTGCCGCGGGCCCGCGCTCACGCCGGAAATGCGTCCTTTGAGTTCCTTCCAGCTGGTGCCGACTTGTTGAGTGTCAACCCACAGGCAAGCACCTTGCGATCTGTGCTGGCGCACTTTGGTGCCGGCCACAAAATCGGCGGGCAGGGGCTTGGCGAGTTCCACCTCCCATTGCCCACCCACTTGGCGGATCGATTTGAGTCCTGCACCGCTGAGGTTGCGATTGGGGAGGTCGCTGTAAGCACCGGAATCATCGACATCGAACGCAACAAAACCAAAATCGGGCGTCCATTTTGTATCGAATACCCATTGTTGACCGTTCTCGATTTTTAACACTTTGTCGCCCTTGCTGGCAGCCTCGCGCAACTTGGTTTCCGTGCCTGTGATGGGCGTGATTTGCGAACTCGTGATCTCTTTTTCATCCGCATCATAGCTCACGAAACCCAGACACATCTTTGCCTCCGCGCCTTCGGACTTGAAAAAGGCTGACAACTTGTAGCGGAGTTCTGGATCAACTGGGATTAATTCCTCAGAACGAACCATTCCGCTTTGCTTGCAGACAAATGATTTTGAACCTTCCTTCGCAGTAGCAGAGACCGATGGAAACTCGATCCAACCGCCACTATCTCCCGACTCCGCTCCTCCGTTTTTCAACAAATTTTCTCCAGGGTTTTGAGCTTGAAGCAGACAGGGCATTGAAGCCATGGCGACAGCAAACGAGATTCCAGCAATGTGGGATTTGGCGATTTTTGGTAGTTTTTTCATATTGGGGTTTTTTGGGGTTTATGGGGTTTGTTTGTTCAGGGGAAATGGCAAAATGCGTGAAAATGGGAGGGTCATCGTCCCACATGACCCATTTTTCAGCCGCCCTCTGGCTCGTAGACCTACGGGTCGGAGAGAAGCGGCGTCCGAGACGAGCCCAGCTGTCTCAGGCGCGCAGGCGAATAGCGTAGTTCGAGCCGTTTTGGCGGGGTGGTGTCTGCGAGTCATTCCACACCTTTCGTGTTTGATATGGGCCATGCGAGACGATGGCCCTCCCAGTGTTTTGCTCTGCGGCGGAGGTATTGGACGACGATGACGGCGAGAAGGGCGACGCCGGTGATGTAGGTTTCGGGTTCGGGGACGGCTATGATTTGGTTTGGAAACAAACCGTTAGTGATCTGCGTGGCATCTCCGACGAAGCTACTTTGGTCGATCCCGCTATAGAAGCTGATGCGCTGCAACTCCGAACTGGAGAGGGTCGTGTTGGTGAAAATGACCTTATCCAAGTTATTATCGTATCCACCTTGATAGTAGGTATTTCCTGTCCAGTTATAGATGGAGAGGAGGGCGTTGGGATTGTTCCAGTTGATGTTTGTGAAGCGGAGGAGCACGCCATTGCTACTGGTGCCGAGGTCGATGGTTGAGTTGGCGCTAAGGGTGAGAGCCCCCACATAGCCGTCGTAGCCTGCCGCGCCGAAGGCCAGAGTGCCGCCATTGAGCTCGATGCCGGTATTGGTTCCTATGGCGTCATCCGCCGTGACGAGGAATGAACCACCGTTGTTGATAACGACATTGGAGGTGTTGCCCGTGGCGCCAGCGGTGGCCGCAGTGAGTGTGCCGCTGGAGACTGTGGTGGTGCCCGAGTAGTTGTTGGCACTCGAGAGCGTGACCGTGCCGGAAGCGGTCTTATTGACGCCGTTGGTTCCGGCAAGGACGGCGCTCACGGTGCCGTTTTGCAGGTCGTAGTTGCCGCCGTTGTTGGTGAGCGTGCCGTTTGAGAGTGTGCCGCCGGTGAGGCTGCCGAAGGCGTTCGTGAGGCTCTTGCCGCCCATATTCAGTGTGCCGCCGGAGATGCTGATCGCGCTGGTGCCTAGTGTGCCATTGCCGGAGAGGAGGAGCGTGCCGCCTGCAACGCTGGTGGTGCCGGTGTAGGTATTGTTGCCAGAGAGTGTCTGGGTGGCGGTGCCGTTTTTGACCAGTGAGAGGTTGCCTGAGATCACACCATCGTAGAGGTAGTTTGTGGCGCTGGAGTTATCGATCGTGAGCGTGGCGGCCGTGGCGCTGGTCACCGTGCGGGTGCCGTTGACGCTGGCTGAGCCGGTGCTGCCGAACGAACGCAGGCCTCCGATTGTTTGGCTGTTGCCATTCAGGTTCACGGTGATTCCTTCGAGGGCGGTGTTTGAGTTGCCCAACTGCAGGACTGCGCCGGAACCGCCCAGGGCGTTGGCCGCGCCGAGGTTGAGCGTGGCGTTGCTGCTGGCTCCTGCGGTTGAAGCTGCCTTGACAATGAGAGTGCCCCAAGTGTTGTTGCCCACATTGAGGTTCACCATGCCTGTGCCAGTTGATTGAATACCGGCCCCAATATCCAGTGTGCCACCTGTTCCCAGATTCACGGAATTGGTGCTGATGGTGAGCTGGTTGCCGGCAACCGTGCTGCTTCCAAGAATATTCAGCGTCAGCGTCTGATTCGTTCCGCTTGTGGTGTTGATACCTCCGCTAAGCGTGAGAGTAGTATTTCC
>JBIIUB010000150.1:0-3434 GCA_044340205.1 Terrimicrobiaceae bacterium | reverse complement strand
GCACTCCTCGCTTGGATACCTTGACGACGAAGACGCCAAATTCCGCCGATATCGAGCCGGAGTATGCCACAGTCACGAATACTAAGGCCTATGTAACTCTCCAGGAGAATAATGCCATAGCAGTCTTTGATTTCGCCACATCAAAATACTCGGCGATCATTGAGCTCGGCACGATCGAGCAGTTGATCGACGCCTCTGATCGCGATGGGGCCAATAGCACGACCAGCATTGCCATTAACGATTTGGTTCACGGTCTCCCGATGCCTGATACAATAGCGAACTTCTCCCGTGGCGGGTTGGTCTTCCTTTTGACAGCCAACGAGGGCGATGCCCGCCCGGATGATGTTGATATCGCTCGTGGATCAACGCTTACCGCGAATATGACCACTGCGGTCGCCGCCCGTGCCACCAACACAGGTATTGGCCGACTGAACCTCCTGAAATTCGAAGGCGACACCGACAATGACGGGAAAATCGATCTCCCAACGATGATGGGCACTCGCAGCTTCTCGATCTGGGACAGCTTGAATGGAAAGCTGGTTTACGACAGCGGTAGCACACTGGAAACGTTCGCAGCAGCGAACGATCCCGAAACATTCAACACCAATAGCGGTAATCTTTCAAACACTGATACCCGCTCCGACGACAAGGGTCCCGAACCCGAGGCCATCGCCTACGCCTCCCTTGGCGGCCGACACTACGCCTTCGTAGGGGCCGAGCGTCAAAATGGCATCTACGCCTTTGACATCACCAACCTCAGCAAGGTCAAGGTTGTGGGGTATTTCAATACTATCTCCAGCACCCAAGACTCCGGCGCGGCCTACATTTCGCCGGAATCCATCAAGTTCATCCGCGCTGGCACCAATCCGAGTGACAAGAACCTGCTCGTGGTCGGTTACGAAGGCACCGGCAACAATGGATCTGTCGGAGTCTTCGAATTTGCTCCTCCTGCTTCGTCAGAGCCTGAGCCAACACCTGCACCGACGCCTGCACCGACACCGACTCGACCTGTGCCCCTTGCTCAGAAACCGGTCTCCATTGCAACAACCCGCGAGGAAGTGAAAGCCATTGTCAGCAGCAAAGTTCAAGAGGCCTTGGCTAAAGATCCTGTGAAGGTCAAGACGACCAGTCAGATTGCAGAGATTCTCGGTGTTTCCAAGGGAACCTTGTCGAAGATTGCCAAGCTCTCCCCAGGATTGAAGACCGAGGGTGGCAAAATAAACATCGCCAAACTCGAAAAGCTGATAAGCAACAATCCAAAAGCCGCCGCCTTGCTCACGGGCAATGCGAAAATCCAAGGCGGCTCCAAAAAGTCCTCAGGTAAGAAATAGACAGACGAGATCCGCCAACCGGAATGCCGGAGGCGGAACCCTCTCCACTAGCCGCCAAGCGGTGGGGAGGCTTGGGAAGGAGTTGTCGCCGGATCTAAAGCGCCTTGCCAATCAGCGACCAAGGTATTTGTCGCGGCCGGCGACGAGGGCTTCGATTTTGCGGTCGGCGATGGAGCGTTTGAGCATCCAGAATCCGCAGTCGGGGTGCACCCAGCGGACGCGGCCCGGTCCGGCTTTTTTGACGGCGCGGTCGATGCGGGATGCGACTTCGTCGGCTGTTTCGACATGGTTCACTTTGATGTCGATGACGCCGAGGCCGAGCTTGATGCGTGGGTCGATGTCTTTGAGCACATCGAGATCGGTTTCCGGGCGGTGGGCGAGTTCCAGCACGAGGTGATCGGTGTGCAGGCCGTTGAGGAAATTCAGCAGATGTTTCCATTCGCCTTTTTGGATGGTCTGGCCGCCGTAGTTGCCGAAGCAGAAATGCACGGCCTTTTCGACCTTCACCTGGTCGAGGATGCGGTTGATCGCCGCCTGCGCGACGGGTGCGCCTTCGGGGCTGCCGGGGATGTTGGCTTCATCGACTTGCACACAGGCGCAGGGCAGATCGGCGACTTGGGCTGCGAGGACATCGGCGATCGCCATGGTGAGCGCTTCGAAGTTGCCGTAGTGGTTGTCGAGGAGTGTGCGGGCCAGCATGTAGGGGCTGGTGAGTGTGAATTTAAAAGCGCCACCGGCGACGGATGCCGAACGGGCGCAATCTTCGGCGAGGTCGAGCACACCTTCGGTGATCGGGCCGCGCACGACGCCGGCGGGTTTGCGGCGGAAGCTCATTTCCTGTTTTGCCCTGAAGGCCTTGGCATCAGTCAATCCCACGGCGGTGGAGATGCCTCCCATGCGTGAGATGAAATACTCGATCATTCCATTGGTATCGGGATGGTTCACATCGAAGCGGTAAAGCTCGCCGTCCGTGGGCAGGTCGATGCCGGCGCGTTGCTGGGTGGAAATGACGACGGATGTGGCGTCGAGAACGGCTTGCTCGCTGGGTAGAGCGGCAAGCCAGTCGATCGGCGAGTAGGAGCCGACGGTCGTGGTGATGATCTCAGGAGTGGATGGGATGGTTTGGTTTGTCATGGTTTTTTGGGGTGGGTGTTTGGAAGTGGTGGTTAAACCGGCACGGCTTGCTTTGCGGAACGCATGAGCCATTGGCGATGGGTTTTCTGGAAGGTATTGGCGAGCGTGTCGCCAGGCATCACCAGCACGCCCCAGCCGCCTTTTACGGGGTTCACCGGCACCTCGTGCGGGATTTGGTTTTCACACATTTCGCGGTCTTCATTGAGAACGGCCGTGGCGAATTCGACTTGGGATTCTGGCGCGGGACCACGGAAGCCGGGCGAGATGGCGAGGGCCCAGAAGACATTGCATTCCTCGCGTGAGATCGGGCTGGGGATGTGCACCAGCACGCGTTCGTCGCCGTCGGCGAAGCTTTGGCGGATGCTGGTGAAGTTCGGCAAATAGCAACGCTGGCGGCGGCGGTGGGCCTCCTGGAGTTTGCCGGGCTGCTCGTGCGGACTCTCGAGCGCGGGGAACGGCGCGTCCATGAGGAATCCGTCCTCATATTCCTCGATCTTCATGGGTGGAATGATGGGATTCGCTGCCACGCCCAGCGTCGTGCTGTGGGCAAAGGCGAAGTGCGACATGTCGAGGTAGTTTTCGACTTCCCTGCGGTAGCCGGACTGGAAGCGCATCGGCGGCGCAACGATGTAGGTCCAGTCGGGATTTTCAAACTCGGGCACTTCGGGCAGCGGGGCGGATTCATGCTCGGAGAGGCGCACCCAGATCATGCCGTAGCGCTCTTGAACGGGGAAATTTTGCAGATGCGAAAGCTGGAGCTTGTTGGCGGGAGGATTCACCAGAGATGGAATGTCCTGACACTCGCCAGCGCTGTTGAACCGCCAGCCGTGGTATCCACACTGCAGGCGACCATTGCAAATATGGCTCTTGCTGAGGTCGTAGCCTTTGTGCGGGCAGGCATTCCGCGCGGCGAGGAGCGAACCGTCGGGAAAACGGGCGATGACGAGGGACTCTCCCAAGAGCGTGGCG
>JBIIUB010000084.1:0-13470 GCA_044340205.1 Terrimicrobiaceae bacterium | reverse complement strand
AGAAGAGAAAGTCAAAAATCGCAAAACACAAACGCCGCAAGCGGATGAAAGAAAACCGCCACAAAAAGCGTTTGCGCTACAAGTCGTAGAATGGCTCCGCCGCCTCGCGCGGCGGACCTTCCATTCCTACGAGTTGCCTGCGGGCTCGCCAAATCCACGCCTCCTGTTCGCATGAGAGCCCACCGTTTCAAGCGGTCACCAGCACCTGCGTTTAGATGGTTGAGAATGACCGGTTGTTTAACTGTCCGGACTCTGATTTGTGTTGGGCTGTTAAGTGCCTGCCAAACGAAGAAGGTGGTTCAGGCACGGTCCGAAACCGCGATCACAGGTGTATCAACGGAGGGTTCATCAGTTCGGCAGGTAGCTCAGCGCTCACCGAAACCGACGATTCCATCTGCTCAGCAAGAGCAACCCGATTCCGTTCTTCCACCGCGACCCCAAGCCGTCTCAGCGCAGGTTGGAGAACGCTTGCGATCGTCCTTTGAAGTCGCGGACATTGACGGCGAAAGCATCTGGGTTCGAAAATCCTCCGCCCAAGCCGCAGCACCTTCGCTGTTCGAAGAAGCCATTATTCTCGGCAAGCTTCGTGCGTTTTTGAAATCATCCAACTCTTCCGCAAACCAATCCGTCACATTCCACAACGGAACGGCGACGGTGAGTTTATCGCCGAAGATCAACTCCGGCACTGCATCGGTCTTGATTGCAAAAATGCTTTCGCTGGATGGCGTGAACGAAGTGCGCGCAGGTTTTAGCGACTAATACCGTCAAGATTCCGGTTGCAAGTAGCCTTTGGCCAGCTCCGTGAATTCGGCCACTTGAGCCTCAACCCAAGCCTTATCGCGGCCGAGTTCTTTGGCCAGCAAAGCGGCGACCTTCGGCGCTGACTCAATGGCAGCGCGGGCATCCAAAAGAAGCGCCCGTGTGCGACGGGAAAGCACATCCTCCACCGTGCGCGCCTGCTCTTGCCGGGCGGCTTGGACGACCGCCGCCATCTGGTAAGGCAGGCGGGGGTGTAGAAATTCTCCCAGCGACGCGTCCTCCTGCACAAGCGCGAGCACATCGGCGGCTTCGCTACCATAAACGGCGAGCCAATCCGGCAGAGCTTCCGCATTGGGACTACGCCAGCCGTGAAGTTGCAGATTTTCGGTGACGCAGGGCCGGTCTTCAAGACCCGCGAGAGTGATGGCTTTATCGAGAGTGTCCTCCGCCATTTGCCGGTAGGTCGTCCACTTGCCTCCGACAATCGTTACCAAGCCGCCATCCGAAACAAGAACCTCGTGATTCCTCGAAATCGCCTTCGTGGCCGTGCCATCCTTGCCGGGCGGGCGGACCAACGGACGCTGACCTGCAAACACAGCCAGGATGTCTTTTTCCTCTGGATCGCGGGCCAGATACCGCGCGGCATTGCGCAGAATAAAACCTACCTCCTCCTTCAATGCACGAGGCTCCAGATCGGCATGATCCATCGGCGTATCGGTGGTTCCAACCAGCACCTTGCCATGCCACGGGATCACAAAGAGGACGCGTCCATCGTCTGTGTGTGGCACCATAACCGCGGAATCACCCTGTAAAAACGAGCGATCAAAAACCAAATGCACACCTTGGCTGGGCTGCACGGCGCGTTGGGCCTTGGCATCGTCCATGAGACGGATTTCATCGCTGAAAATGCCAGTGGCATTCACCACCACACAAGCCTTGACCTGATAGTCGGTGCCCGTTTCGACATCCGTAAAATGAACACCACTCACAAGGCCGTCTGTTTTTGCCAGACCGGTCACGCGCGTGTGATTGAGCGCACAGGCCCCATGATGAACTGCCGTTCGCGCCAGAGTGATCGCGAGCCGGGCATCGTCGAACTGCCCGTCAAAATACTCCACGCCTCCAAGCAAGTGCTCCGCCTCGATATTTGGAATCCGGGCCATAGTCTCCTCGCGCGAGAGCAAATGAGACGGCGCAAGGTTCAGCTTGCCAGCTAGGGCGTCATAAACTTTGAGTCCGATGCCGAAAAACGGACCCTCCCACCACTGATAACGGGGCACGATGAAAGACAAATGATGAACGAGATGCGGCGCGTTGCGGTGCATGAGTCCGCGTTCGCGCAGGGCCTCCAGGACGAGGGGTATGTCACCCTGCTCGAGATACCGAACCCCGCCATGCACGAGCTTGGTGCTGCGGCTGGATGTGCCTTTCGCAAAATCCGAGGCTTCGAGCAGGATTGTGCGGAAGCCGCGCGTGGAGGCATCCACCGCCACCCCCAGACCAGTAGCCCCGCCGCCAATGATGACCACATCCCACTCGGGGACTTGTTCGACTTGCTGCAGAAGTTTTTTTCGATTCATAGCTTGGTCTCCCATTTTTGAGCGCGCTTCACGGCACGCTTCCAGGTTTTTAGTTTGGCTTTGCGGTCACGAGGCGCGGTTTCAGCCTCGAAAAGACGATCGGTATTTCGGATTGCAGAGAGGGCGTCGATATCAGGCCAAATGCCTGCGCCGAGGCCCGCCAGCATCGCGGCACCGAGAGCCGTGCTTTCGATGTTCGATGGACGCTCGACTTCGACTCCAAGAATATCCGCCTGCGTTTGCATGAGCAGGTCGCTGGCACAGGCGCCCCCATCCACCCGGAGAGTTGTAATTTTTTTTGCGGAGTCTTTTTCCATGGCGGCCACGAGGTCGGCCACTTGCAAGGCGATGCCGTCGAGCGTTGCGCGGGCTATATGCGCGGCAGTCGTTCCACGCGTCATGCCAAGCAGTGCGCCCCTCGCTGCGGAATCCCAATACGGCGCTCCAAGTCCAGTGAAAGCGGGAACAAGCACGACACCGCCGCTGTCCGGAACCCGCGCAGCAAGTTCATTGACCTCGGGGGCGGAGCGGATGATTCCCAGTCCATCGCGAAGCCATTGGATCGATGCCCCGCCCATGAACACGCTGCCCTCGAGAGCGTATTCCATGCGACCGTCGCCAATCCTCCAAGCCACCGTTGTGAGGAGGCGATTCGAACTCGCGATGGCCTCCGCGCCGGTGAAAACCAATAAAAAACATCCCGTGCCATAAGTGCACTTCACCATTCCCGGCCTGGTGCAAAGCTGGCCGAAGAGCGCACTCTGCTGGTCGCCAATAGCGCTGCAAATCGGCACCGAATGCCCCAAAAACGGGGCATCGATCTCAGCCAACCTTCCGCTACTAGAAACAATTTTGGGCAGAACCGCTTCGGGAATTCCAAAAAGGGCCAAAAGCTCGGGATCCCAACAGCCGAGGCGAATGTTCATGAGCATCGTGCGCGAGGCGTTGCTCACATCCGTGACATGGGTTTTGCCCCCGCTGAGCTTGTAAATGAGCCAGCTATCAATGGTTCCGACAGCCAACTCACCGACAAGTGCGCGTGTGTGGCCATTCGGAATCCGGCCTAGAATCCAGTGGATTTTACTGGCCGAAAAATAGGGATCGAGAAGCAGTCCAGTGCGTTCTTGGACAAGGGCCTCCCTGCCCTCGACGCGCAAGGCATCCATAAAATCACCTGTTCGCCGGTCTTGCCACACGATGGCGGGATGCACCGGCTCGCCGGTCGCGCGGTCCCAGACTACCACAGTCTCACGCTGGTTTGTGATGCCTACAGCTGCGATATCCTGCGGCTTGATTCCCGCCTTCGCCACAGCCTCCCGAGCGGTCGAAACAATGGAGTCCCAAATCTCCGAGGCATCGTGCTCAACCCAACCGGGCTGTGGAAAATGTTGGGTGAACTCGCGCTGGGCGGAGGCAACCGGTTGCAGGAATTCGTCGTAAATAATCGACCGCGAACTCGTCGTTCCTTGGTCGAGGGCAAGAATGTATTTCATAAAATCAAAAGGGCCCGAGTGCCTTGTGAACCAATGCGGCGAGAACCGCTCCGATCAAAGGGCCTGCCACAGGAATCCAAGAGTAAGACCAGTCGCTCCCCGTTTTTCCGGAGATCGGCAAAATGGCATGCATCAGACGGGGCCCAAGGTCCCGCGCAGGATTGATGGCATATCCGGTGGGACCGCCCAACGAGAGGCCGATGGACCAGACCAGAAGCCCCACCGGCAGCGCTCCCAACGCCCCCAGATCTATTGGAAAAACTCCAATGCCCGGCGGCTCGCCGCTGGCGCCCTTCATGCAAAAGACACCGAAGATCAGAACGAAGGTTCCTATTATCTCACAAGCCAGGTTCGATGGAATGGAGCGAATCGATGGGGCCGTGCAAAAGGCAGCACGCTTTGCCTCGCCGTCCTCCGTGATTTTCCAGTGGGGAAGAAATGCCACCCAGACAATAGCCGAGCCGGTCATTGCGCCGAGCATCTGCGCTAGAATGTAGGAGGGAACACTCTCCCAAGGGAAGTGGTTCGAGAGCGCCATGGCCACGGACACAGCGGGATTAAGGTGTCCACCGCTGACCCGGCCAACGGCGAAGACAGCGACAAAAACGGCCATCGCCCAACCGGCTGTTATAACGATCCAGCCAGCGCCTTGGCCCTTGCTCCTATTAAGAACGACGGTGGCCACCACGCCGTTTCCGAGAACAATTAACAATGCGGTTCCAATAAATTCTGCCAATGCGGGGGACATATTCGGAAAGCTATGAATCCCGCTCCGGTTCGCAAGGCATTTCCCGCATTTTCGAACAGGCGTCGGATTTGCGTTTGGATTCACGCGCACTCTGTTCCAAACTGCTCAACGCCCTATGGCCAACGAGAAACATTCCGTGATCCGCATCAAAGGCGCCCGCCAGCACAACCTGCGGAACCTTGATGTCGAAATTCCGCGCCACCAGCTCGTGGTGGTGACCGGCATGAGCGGGTCGGGCAAATCCTCGCTCGCCTTCGACACACTCTTTGCGGAAGGGCAGCGCAAGTATGTCGAAAGTCTATCGGCTTACGCGCGGCAGTTTCTGGATCAGATGCAGAAGCCCGATGTGGACTACATCGAAGGGCTCTCCCCGGCCATTGCGATTGAGCAGCGCATCTCGGCGGCCAATCCCCGTTCGACCATCGCCACAACCACCGAGATCTACGACTATCTCCGCCTGCTCTACGCAGCGGTCGGCATTCCCCATGATCCGAAAACCGGCCAGCGCGTCGCCCGCCAGACGCCGCAGGGAATAGCGGATGCCATCCTGCGCTGGCCCGAGGGCTCGAAATTCCTCGTCCTTGCGCCGCTCGTCACCGGCCAAACTGGCGAATTTCGCGATGTGATTGAAAAAGCCCGCCGCGAGGGGTTTGTCCGCCTGCGGGTGGACGGCGAAGTCATCGAACTGGCGGATACGAAAAACATCCGCCTGGATAAAACAAAACCCCACTTCATCGAGGCGGTCGTCGATCGTTTAACGGTGCGGCAAGACCTCGGGCAGCGCCTCGCAGACTCGGTTGAGACTTCCTTGCGCCTAGGCGCTGGACACCTTTCCACAAGCCGCCAGGAACCGGGCGCGACGCAGTGGATCGAAGAAAAATTCTCCACCGATTTTTGCAATCCCTCGACCGGCTTCACCATGCCGCGCCTCACGCCAAAGCATTTTTCCTTTAACAGCCACCTCGGAGCCTGCCCGGCATGCCAAGGGATCGGCACGGAGAGTTTCTTCGATCCCGACCTCGTGGTGGACGCCGAAAAAACAATCGCGCAGGGAGCCATTCGTCCATGGAAGCAAGCCAACAAGCGCATGAAGGCCTACTACGCCTCTCTCTTGAACGGCCTCCTCACTGACACGCCCGCTCCCGTGGAAAAAGCGTGGCGCGATCTGCCGGAAAATTTCCGCGAGCTTGTCCTCAACGGCTCGGGAAAAAGAAACATCTCGATCGCCATCGGCGCCAACCGCACTTCGACCAAGCCATTCGAGGGAGTTCTTGCACAACTCGCGCACCTCTACGAAACGACCAAAAGCGAGTTTTCCCGCAAGCGCCTCCGGCTTTTTCAAGGCAAGCGCGTATGCCGCGTCTGTGAAGGAGCCCGTCTGCGCCCCGAGATTCTCGCAGTCACTCTCGTAACAAAGTCCGGCGCGGAATTTGGCATTCAGGCGGTTTGCGGCCTCACAATCCGCGAGGCGGCAGATGTCATGGCAGACCTGCAACTCTCCGAGAGTGACGCCGGCATCGTGAAGGATGTGCTGCGCGAAGTCCGGCAGAGGTTGCATTTTCTCAACGAAGTCGGCCTCGACTACCTCCAACTCAACCGCGAGAGCGGATCGCTTTCCGGTGGCGAAGCCCAGCGAATAAGGCTCGCCACACAAATCGGCTCGGGACTTTCCGGCGTCCTCTATGTTCTCGACGAGCCAAGCATCGGACTCCACCAACGCGACAACGACCGCCTCATCCAAACCCTCCGCAACCTCCGCGACCTCGGGAATTCCGTGATCGTGGTGGAGCATGACGAGGACACCATCCGCGCTGCCGACCACATCCTCGACATCGGTCCCGGAGCTGGCCCGCGAGGCGGTCAACTTGTCGCCCAAGGCACCCTCGACGACATCCTCCAAAGCGAACAATCCCTCACCGCCCAATACCTCAAAGGCACAGTGCGCATTCCCGTCCCAAAACAGCGCACCGCTCCGCGAAAGACAGGCGCCGCCGAGGGCGAGATCGGCGATGGATGGCTCCGCGTTCAAGGCGCGACGGAGAACAACCTCAAAAACATCAACGCCGCATTCCCCGTGGGTTGTGTCACTTGCGTCACCGGCGTCTCCGGCAGCGGAAAATCCACCCTCGTCAACGACATCCTCCGCGTTGCTCTCGAACGGGACCTCCACCGCGCAAAAGCCAGGCCTGGAGCCCACCGATCGATCACTGGTATCGAGCAGTTCGACAAGGTCGTGGTCATCGACCAAAGCCCTGTGGGCCGCACGCCCCGCTCGAATCCGGCAACCTACACCGGCGCGCTGGGGCCAATCCGCGACCTCTTCAGCGAACTCCCGGCCTCCCGCGTGCGCGGCTACGACTCAGGGCGCTTTTCCTTCAACAACAAAGGCGGCCGCTGCGAGCACTGCCAAGGCGATGGCTTCATCCGGATCGAAATGCACTTCCTCGCCGATGTCTATGTGGAGTGCGAGATCTGCCACGGCCGCCGCTACAACCGCGAAACGCTCGAGGTGACCTACAAGGGAAAAAACATCGCTGATGTCTTGGAAATGACGGTGGATGACGCCGCGCGCTTCTTTCGCCATGTGCCTGCGCTTTGCGCGAAACTCGAAACGATGCAGGATGTCGGCCTCGGCTATCTGCGGCTCGGCCAATCCGCCACCACGCTTTCCGGTGGCGAAGCCCAGCGCCTCAAACTCTCCGCCGAACTCTCCAAACGCCCCACCGGTCGCACGATTTACCTCCTCGACGAGCCGACCACCGGCCTGCACTTCGCCGACATCCACAAGCTTCTCGAAGTGCTCATGAAGCTTCGAAACGCCCGGAACACCCTTATCGTCATCGAACACAACCTCGAGGTCATCAAATGCGCGGACTGGATCATCGATCTCGGACCCAATGGAGGTTCCGGCGGCGGCCGCATCGTTGCAGAGGGCACTCCCGAACTGGTCGCCCGCAGCAAAGAGAGCGAAACCGCCCGCTACCTCGCCAAATATCTCAAATCATGAAACGCCTCTGGCCGCTTCTTCTCACTCCCATCCTCGCCTGCGCGTCTCCTCTCGACGAAGCCCGTGAAGCCCTCGAGAACGGATTCCCGCAGGTTGCACTGGTAAAAATTGAGCAGCAAATTCCATCAATCGGAACCCCTACGGCGGATGCCCAAGCAAACCTTCTCTATGCCCGCGCCTTGATCGAAGCCGGCCAATCCGAGGCCGCCGTGGCACTGATCACCTCCTCTGGGATTCCCTCTGGTCCCGCTCGCGATTTCTCGCTCGGCCAAGCACTCGCCGCCAACGGAGATTGGCTCAATGCCTCCCAGTCCTACGCGAACGTGGCTCGTGTTTCGGATTTCGAATTTCAAAAAGAAGCCGTCATCGGCCAGGCCCGAATGATGAAAAACTCGGGCAAGCTGCAAGATGCGGCGGCAACTCTCGCCCCCGCTTCAACCTGGCCGACCTCGGACATGAAATCCTTAGCCCTTTTCGATCTGGCTGAAATTTTGCTCGTTCAAAAAAATCCCGCTTCCGCCCGCTCATGCCTTGAGGAAATCGCTACCGGGACTACCGCACAGAATTCCCGCAAAAGCCTCCTCCTCGCAAAAGCCGCCTCACAAGAGGAAAATGATGAGCTTGTCCTAAGCCTCCTAACCTCGTTTGCACCAGCCAACGCAGACATGGCCGTCTCAGCCATCACCCTCCAAGCCACAGCTCTTCAGCACCTCTCGAGAAATGCCGAAGCCGAGACTCTTCTCGAGGAATTCATCGCCGCCCACCCCTCCATGCCAGGCTTGAAGGATGTCTTTGCGTCACTCGACGAAATCTACTCGGGAGCGACAAGCCCCTCCTCGAGCGAACTCAAACGCTGGTCCAGCGATCCGGAGCCGAGCCTTCGTCAAAAACTCGCCACCTACTACCTCGCCCGTTTCGAAGCCCGCCAGAAGACGCCGGAAAACGCCCTTGCCCTTCTGGAACGCCTGGCATCCGATCCGGCATCGAACCCTCTTGCACAGGAAACGCTCTTCGAACTTGCCGCCCTCCGCATTCGTTTAAACCGGAACGATGAGGCCCTCTCACTCCTCCCGCCCACAGGCTCCTCGCCCCACACGGATTTCCTGTGCGGTCTCGCCCTCTCGCGCAAAGGCGACCAGACGGCCGCCGCAGCTGCTTTCACCTCCGCCGCCGCGAATTCCGATCTCGCCGAGTCCGCCCTTTTCAATGCCGCCCTCTGCCAACTTTTTGCAGGAAGCACGCCAAATACCGCCCTTGTTGAACTGGAAAAAAAATTCCCGTCCAGTCCTCGCATTCCAGCTTTCCGCATGCAGGAGGCCTTCCACCTCGCGCGCCAAGGCGATCCCCGCACCGAGTCCACCCTCCAGGCCCTTGCGCGATCACCCGTTCCAGGCATCGCATCCCGCGCACGACTCGCCCTCGCCGAGTGGAAATACCAACAACTCGACTACCCGGGGGCGGATGCCGAACTCCGGCGCATTTCCACTCAGGCGGAACCCTCGCGTGAAGCCGCACTCAAAGTTTTCCTCACCGATGATGGCAACACCGCCAACACCGAAAAAGCCATCGCCGCTGCGCGCACCTTTCTCAGCGCCTATCAGAATACCGACCCTGAAGCGTCTGTAAGAATGAAGCTCGGCGAACTTCTCTACCGCCAGGGGGACTTCGCCACAGCCCGGGTCGAACTCGAAACCCTCGCCCGGAAATTTCCCGACAGCGAATACGACGAACCCGCCCTCTTCCTCGCCGCCCAATCCGTTTCCCGCATACCTTCCGCCACCGCACCCGACGAGGCCATTTTGCTCTTCGAGGAAGTCGCCAGCGGCAACGGCGCCCTTGCAGCGGAAGCGCGCTTGGAACAAGCCTCACTCATCGCCGCCCAAGGAAAACCACTCGAGGCAAATCTCGTTCTGGACAAAATCCTCTCCTCAAATCCCCCTGCCGACACCCGCGCCACCGCGATTATAGAAAAAGGCAAAAACCTCTACTCCCTCGGTGACAACGACCCGGCCAACTACCGCGCTGCCATCGAAGTCTGGAAACAAATCGCCACCGAGCAATCCACGACGCCCGCCCGGCGCAACGAGGCCCTGACCCGCATTGGCACAGCCCTCGAAAAAACCGGCGACCTGAACACCGCTGTCGCCACCTACTACGATGTCTTCAAACCCACGGCGCAAGCCCCCACCGAGTTCTTTTGGTTCTACAAAGCCGGATTCGCTGCCGCCCGCATCCTCGAGTCCACCCAAAAATGGCCCGAAGCCATCCGCGTCTACGAAACCCTCGCCGCAACCGATGGCCCCCGTTCCCTCGAAGCCAAAAACCGCATCAAACAACTCCGCCTCGAACATTTTCTCTGGGACGGCGAATAGGCCATCTCCTCCCCTCGCCACCTCCAAAAACCGGGCCATCACCCCTCAAAAGCCCAGCTCCCATCAACTTCAGCGGCCGACCAAAAATTTGGACGATCGTCCAAATTTTTGGTTTCAGACCGGTGCCTCTTCAAAATTTGACTTTGCGCCGCAAAAGAAGGTGGCATGCCCCTCTCCAAGAATCCAAAAGCAAGCTTCTTCCGGTATGAGCATGCAGGTTCGCGGTTTGGATTGGGGCTGCGGGGGGCGGGCTTTTTTTAGCCTGGTGGCCAGGTGAGGTGGCGTCCACCGAGGAGGTGGATGTGGAGGTGCGGGACTGTTTCTCCGCCGTGGGGGCCGTTGTTGATGACGAGTCGGTAGCCTGTGGGGGCTATGTTTTCGCGGCGGGCGATTTCGGTGGCGGTGAGGAGGAGGTGGCCGAGGAGGCTTTGATCATCCGCTTGGGCGGCTCCGATGCGGGCGATGGGTTTTTTAGGGATGATAAGGATGTGGACCGGTGCCTGCGGGGAGATGTCACGGAAGGCAAGGCATTGGTCGTCTTCGAAGACGATGTCGGCGGGGATTTCGCGGGCGATGATTTTTTCGAAAAGCGTCATGCGAGTTGGAGGTTGAGTTCGTGGGCGCGGTGACTGGATGCGGCTTCGGTGCGGATGAAGGAGACGATTTCGCTCATCAAGCCGGAGCAGTCGGTGCTCCAGTGCTTGGCGCAGCGGAGGAGCTTCACGCAGTCGTGGAGGCCGTGGATTTCCACCTGCCTAGCGGGGGACTCGAGAATTTCGCGCAGGCGCTCGTGGAGGAGGTTGAAGAAGACGAGCTCGTAGCCTGTGCCAGCGCGGCGGGCGAGTTCGGGAAGAGAAAGCGTGACCGGCGGGGGAAGGGTTTCGAAGCAGCGGGCGACATCCGAGTAGCCGATGACTTGCAGCACGGATTGGACGGCTTTTTCCAAGCGGGAAATGGTGACGATGTTCTCGTCGAATTCCTGCTGGAGGTAGCTGGAGATGCTTTCGGTGACATGGGTGGTGAGCCACCATTTTTTGTAGCCGGCGACCTCTGCTGCACGGACGACTGCGGAGGCCAACCACGCGCGGTCGTAGTTCATCACGCTGCCATCCTGGAAGCGAACGAGCGGGTAGTTGTCACGGAGGGCAATCACTTTTTAAAAAGCTCGGCTTGATCGGGAGTGAGAGCGACGCGGCGTCCGAGGGATTCGATTTCCTCGATGAAGTCGCCGACTTCTTGAAACTGGCGGTAGACCGAGGCGTATCGCACATAGGCTACGGGGTCGAGCGCGTGGAGTCGCGCCATTACGAGGGCGCCGAGGTGCTTTGAGGAAATCTCCCGCTCTTGGCTGTTTTCGATCTCCTGCAAAATGTCTTCGACGACATGCTCCATGGATTCCAAGGTGACGGATCGCTTCTCACAGGCTTTTGCTATGCTGCCAAGGAGTTTGCTCCGCTCGAAAATCTCGTGGCGACCGTCACGCTTGATAACACGCAATTCATTGCGCTCCAATACTTCATATGTCGTAAAACGCGATTGGCAATCGAGGCATTCCCGGCGACGGCGGATGGTGGCCCCGTCTTTCGAGAGACGGGAGTCAATGACCTTATCATCGAGGGTTCCACATTTCGGGCAGCGCATATATGTTGTATTGATGCGAGAATCGCTGGGAAAATCACCACAAGATATAGTGAGGTCAATTTTATTTTCTCAAGGAGAGTAGTTTTTTTTGTTTTGCGAAGATTTTGGAAAGTTTTCCTTGTCCGGGCGGGCGGTATTTTACAGGTTTGAACCATGCGCTTTTTGAAAACCCCACGCCCCTTCCGCTCCAATCGCAACCCAAATGCCCCTCACGGCTTTACCCTGATCGAGTTGCTTGTTGTGATCACTGTCATAGCCATCCTGGCCGGCCTCGTTTTGCAAACAGCCGGATATGTGCAGAAAAAGGCCGCCCGCAGCCGCGCAGAGGCGGAAATTGCCGCACTGGCAGCAGCTCTGGAGAGTTACAAGGCGGATATGGGGGATTATCCGGCGTGGACAAATGCAGCTCCTGACACTGGCAATGCATTCGTAAGAGCAGCACTAGCCCCTTCGACAGGAAAAGTTTATTTTGAATTCTCCAAACGTATGGGCACTAACTCCAATATGTCGGAGACTAACCAATCCATCTTGGACCCCTTCGGCGAGGGCTATGGTTACCAATATCCTGGCGACGCAACAAGGTCTGGAACAAATTTTTACGACCTCTGGTCGCGCGGGGGAGGTGCCGCAAACAGCAACCAGTGGATTAAAAACTGGTAAAATATCTCACTCCCAAGATCTAACTAGAAGCTTTGTGGTCGCGTTGGTATTCCAGATAGCCACTTTCTTTACAAGCGTTATGCTCTCGGTTCCAGAACCTGAGAGTTTTGGAAAATCATTGGTCATTCTGTTATCATAGTTATCGTCCAGCAAAATCTGATAAGTGCCCCCCCAAGGATCTTGGTAATCTCCGGCTGTATTTGTTCCCCCTTTGCCTTTTTTCCAAGCTTGCGCTTCCAAGAATACGACTGCTCTTGGATTGTTGGTGGAATCGTTCGCTGTAAGAATTTTCATGAAGTCTCCATTCACGATTCCCCCTGAATTGGTTGGCAACCTGCCATACTCCGTCTCATAAGCCACTACGGCGTTGGCGATCTGAACCGCTGAGTTTTTTGCGGTGGTTTTCCTTGCAGAGTCCATGGCCCCGCCGATTGCCGGAAAAGCGAGGGAAGCGAGGATGGCTATGATCGAGATGACTACGAGCAACTCGATGAGGGTGAAGGCTTGGGGGCGGGTGGCTTTTTTTGTGGTGGAGGTGCTCATGCGGGAAAGTTGATCTAAAGGATGGATGGCGGCAAGTTTGGAATCAAATGGGTTCGGCGACGAGGTCGTAGGTTTGGGCTCCGAGGATTTTGGCGTTGATGAAGGTGCCGACTTCGGCGGGTTGCGTGAGGATGACGCGGCAATCGACTTCGGGGGCGTCGTGTTCGGTGCGGCCGGAGTTGGGGGTTTCCACAAGGACACGGAGAGTTTGGCCGGTGCGGGATTCGGCCATTTCGCGGGCGATGCGTTGCTGGAGTTTCATGGCTTCGCGGTAGCGGCGGTTTTTGGTGCGGGTGGGGACTTGGTGATCCATCTTGGCCGCGCGGGAGCCATCCTCTTGCGAGTAGTTAAAGACGCCGAGGCGCTCGAAGCGGGTTTCCTCGATGAAGGCGAGGAGGCTCTCGAAATGCTCCTCTGTTTCGCCGGGAAAGCCGACGATCAATGTGGTGCGGAGGCCGATGCCGGGGATGCCTGCCCGGATGCGGGTGATGAGATTTTCGATGTGCTCACGGGAGGTCTCGCGGCGCATGAGTTTGAGCATTTCGGCATGGATGTGCTGAAGGGGCATGTCCACATAGCGTGCCACATGGGGGTTGCGGGCGATGGCAGCAATGAGGTCGTCGCTCCAATGCGCGGGGTGGGTGTAGAGGAGTCGAACCCAGAACTC
>JBIIUB010000083.1:0-13482 GCA_044340205.1 Terrimicrobiaceae bacterium | reverse complement strand
TGGGTCATGTGAACTCTCCGTATCGCGAAGAAAAGCGCCTCGGCCTTTGCGACTCACAGGAATCAAATGAAAACCAGCCCACCGTCCAGGCGATACTTGAGCGGGATTTACGGGAAAAAGCCTCGGCGATTCCTGGATTGGAACCCTTTGAAATTTTGGTGCGCGCCAGCGAGGGAAAAGCCGATCTCCAGATTGTGAATCTCGCTATCAAAAACCAGGCCGACCTCCTCGTGGTCGGCACACATCAACGCCAAGGCCTGAAGCGCTTGGCCAATGGATCGTTCTCCAGCGGCATTCTACGACATGCTCCGATGAGTGTTGTCTGCGTGCCAAAGGCTCTGGAATCCTCTCCGGCCTTGCATCCATGCCGCCGTGTGCTGGTCGCGACAGACCTGAAACCAAGTGGCACGCATGCTCTCTCCTACGCCTACTCTGTAGTCGATCAAGATGGCACCGTGTGCATCGCCCATGTCTGCAAACCTTCGGAATCAAACAAAAGAGCCCGGCAAATCGCCGAGTGCACGGAACAATTGCGTGCGCAAATACCCGACGCTCCCAGCGTTTCCTCCGTCAAATCCGAGATTCGCGTCGTTGAAAATTCCCATGTCGTCGAAGCGATCTGCCAAGCTGCAGAGTCGTTCAACGCCGACCTCGTCTGCATCGGAGCGCACACGAGGCCGGGCGCGGCCGCCCGCCTAGCCGGGTCGGTCGCCCTCGGTGTCCTCCAAAAATGTGAACGCCCCGTGCTCGTGGTCTGGCCGGCCCGCGATTCCTAAGCCACCTGCGAACCGGGCGCCTTGCCAATCAGCGGCCGAGGTATTTGTCGCGGCCGGCGACGAGGGCTTCGATTTTGCGGTCGGCGATGGAGCGTTTGAGCATCCAGAATCCGCAGTCGGGGTGCACCCAGCGGACGCGGCCGGTTCCGGCTTTTTTGACAGCGCGGTCGATGCGGGATGCCACTTCGTCGGCTGTTTCGACATGGTTCACTTTGATGTCTATGACGCCGACGCCGAGCTTGATGCGGGGGTCGATGTCCTTGAGCACATCGAGGTCGGTTTCGGGACGGTGGGCAAGTTCGAGCACGAGGAGGTCGGTGTGCAGGCCGTTTAGGAAATTCAGCAGGTGTTTCCATTCGCCTTTTTGGATGGTCTGGCCGCCGTAGTTGCCGAAGCAGAAATGCACGGCCTTTTCGACTTTCACCTGATCGAGGATGCGGTTGATGGCCGCCTGCGCGACGGGTGCGCCTTCGGGGCTGCCGGGGATGTTGGCTTCATCCACTTGCACACAGGCGCAGGGAAGATCCGCGACTTGGGCTGCGAGGACATCCGCGATCGCCATGGTGAGTGCTTCGAAGTTGCCGTAGTGGTTGTCGAGGAGCGTGCGGGCCAGCATGTAGGGGCTGGTGAGTGTGAATTTAAAAGCGCCACCGGCGACGGATGCCGAGCGGGCGCAATCCTCGGCGAGGTCGAGCACGCCTTCGGTAATCGGCCCGCGCACGACGCCGGCAGGTTTGCGGCGGAAGCTCATTTCCTGTTTCGCCCGGAAGGCCTTGGCATCGGTCAATCCCACAGCGGTGGAGATGCCGCCCATGCGTGAGATGAAATACTCGATCATTCCATTGGTGTCGGGATGGTTCACATCGAAGCGGTAAAGCTCGCCGTCCGTGGGCAGATCGATGCCTGCGCGTTGTTGCGTGGAAATGACGACGGATGTCGCGTCGAGAACAGCTTGTTCGCTGGGCAGCGCGGCAAGCCAGTCGATCGGCGAGTAGGAACCGACGGTCGTGGTAAGGATTTCAGGGGTTGATGGGATGGTTTGGTTTTTCATGGTTTGTTGGGGTGGGTGTTTGGAAGTGGTGGTTAAATCGGCACGGCCTGCTTGACGGAACGCATGAGCCATTGGCGGTGGGTTTTCTGAAAGGTATTGGCAAGAGTGTCTCCGGGCATCACCAGCACGCCCCAACCGCCTTTCACAGGGTTCACCGGCACCTCGTGAGGGATTTGGTTTTCACACATTTCGCGGTCTTCATTGAGAACGGCCGTGGCGAATTCGACTTGGGATTCCGGCGCGGGACCACGGAAGCCGGGCGAGATGGCGAGGGCCCAGAAGACATTGCATTCCTCGCGTGAGATCGGGCTGGGGATGTGCACCAGCACGCGTTCGTCGCCGTCGGCGAAGCTTTGGCGGATGGTGGTGAAGTTCGGCAAATAGCAACGCTGGCGGCGCCGGTGGGCCTCCTGGAGTTTGCCGGGCTGCTCGTGCGGACTCTCAAGCGCGGGGAACGGCGCATCCATGAGAAATCCATCCTCATACTCCTCGATCTTCATGGGTGGAATGATGGGATTAGCTGCCACGCCCAGCGTCGTGCTGTGGGCAAAGGCGAAATGCGACATGTCGAGGTAGTTTTCGATTTCCCTGCGGTAGCCGGACTGGAAGCGCATCGGCGGTGCGACGATGTAGGTCCAGTCGGGATTTTCAAATTCGGGCACTTCGGGCAGCGGGGCGGATTCGTGCTCGGAGAGGCGCACCCAGATCATGCCGTAGCGCTCTTGAACGGGGAAATTCTGCAGATGCGAGAGCTGGAGCTTGTTGGCGGGAGGATTCACCAGAGACGGAATGTCCTGACACTCGCCGGCGCTGTTGAAGCGCCAACCGTGGTATCCACACTGCAGGCGGCCATTGCAAATATGGCTCTTGCTGAGGTCGTAGCCTTTGTGCGAGCAGGCATTCCGCGCGGCGAGGAGTGAGCCGTCTGGAAAGCGGGCCACTACGAGGGACTCCCCCAAAAGCGTGGCGCCAGTGACCTTGCCCGCAGGAAGGTCGGCAGAGTTCACCACAGGCTGCCATGTGGTGCGGAGGATTTGAAACGGCAATTCTTCGGAGAGCGGGGTCGATTCGGTGGCCATGGAATGGAGAGGGATGGAGCGCCACAGCGTGTCGCGGTGGCTTCGCGGGCACGAGAAAATGTCATTTGCAGATCGGGCAATTTATTGGAATAAACATCCGTGCCGAAATCCCGAAAAAATCTCACCAACCGCCCGGTTGAACCTGTTTTTGGAGCAAGCGGAGTGGCTGTGATCGAAAGCCACCACAGCGCGGAATTTTTCATGGATTGGCGCAAAGACGCCTTCCCGAAATGGATTCTCATCTTCGAAGGGCAAGGCGCCTTTCATCTGCGAGGCAGAACCCATCAGCTTCGAGCGCCTGTTCTGATTTCCGTTCCCGAAGGCACCGAGCATCGCTTGGAGGATAATCCTGCCGATCCGCTCACGCTCTACGCGCTCTGTCTACGGCGAAAGGTTTTTCCCTCGCAGGAATTGCTCGATGCGGTGTTCGGCCAATGCCGCATCATCGAGGATGGTCTATTTGTCGATCAGGCATTCAGTGCCCTGAGGCGCATTGTTTTTGAATCCCGGCAAGGTGGAATCGGATCGCAGGAATTGAACCTGAGTCTGGCCATGCAGTTGATAGTCGGCGCGGCACGACTTACCGAGCAAACCAGCATCACCCGCACAGCCGAAGCAAGGATTTTGGCCTACGGCCGGGAGTTGGAGCAGTCCTTCTGGATCGATGAACGCATGGACGCCGTGGCCGCCCGCATGGGCATAAGCCGCCGCTCGTTCTCCGGTCACTTTCGAAAACACTTCGGAAAATCTTGGTTGGACCACATCCACGACCTGCGTATCCACCACGCCGCCCGCCTGCTCAAAGAAAGCGCCCTGCCGATCAAAACCATCGCCTTCGAGTGCGGATACCAGGACATCTCGCACTTCTACCGGCGATTCAGCCTGCAAATGCAGATGTCGCCGCAAAATTGGAGGAAGGCCGCAGCACCAACGCCTCGCGTTTCCGCCGCATAAAGCCATCAAACGCCTATGGAAACCGGGTTCATGTGCCCCACTATCATCAGGTTAACCGTGAAAATAACTTGCGTCGCGAAAGTTTTGAGATATATTGAAATATCATGAACACTGTCACTACCGCAGATTTGCGTAATCACTTTCGCCGCGTTTCCTCCTGGCTGGACAACGGGGAATCCGTGGAAATTCTCAAGCGCGGCAAGCCTTATGCGACACTTTTGCCCATCGCGAAGGATAAGCCGTCCCGTCCACCTAAAATTGATTTCGCTGCCCAGCGGCAGGCCATTTGGAAAGGGAGGCGCTTTAGTGAGGCGGAGGTGGCAGAAATGCGAGCCGCAGAACTTGAGGATGAAGCATAATGCGTTGTTTTACTGACACCTCGTTTCTCTGCGCCCTCTACAGGGAGCAGGACAATACGGAGCGTGCTGATGCCTTTATGGAGGCCTACGAGGGTGAAATCATCGTGTCGTCACTGGTTTTATGGGAGTTTCGGCAGTCCGCAAGACTTCAGGTCTATCGATACCAATCTGATAGGACGAAGGGTTTTTCCAAATCGGAAGCCGAGCGCATGCTTGGTGTGCTGGGTGCGAATGTGAAAGCAGGCGGCTTGACATTGGCTACGGTGGAGTGGCCTGATGTCCATAGCATTGCCGAAACACTTTCCGCCACATACACCATAAAAGGCGGCCACCGGGCCATGGACATCATCCACCTTGCTACAGCGATGCATCTTGGCGTGAAACGGTTCCTCACCTTTGACGGGAATCAGAAAACGCTGGCTGAGGCTGAGGGTCTTGTGGTCCCCGTTTGACGGGTAACGCAGGCGGCGTTTCAACAGTGGCGCACAACCATGGAAGTATGAACCATTATTCGGCTGCGCTGGCACAAGGCGAGCTGGGTCATCGATGAGGTTGCCGCGCTGAGCGAGAGAAATGGGACATGCCTGAGGATGTCCCTCCAAGGCAAACGAGCGCGCTGCCGCGCGGGAGTTCGTGCGAAGCGCTTGGCTAACGCAATACAGCCACGACCGAGCCGACGACGGTTCCATAGAGCATGTGGGCTCCGAGTTGGGCCAGGCCGGTGGAGGGGCCTCGGTCGTGGTATCGGGGCTCTGGGTGGTGTTCCATGATCAAAATCGACACCAGCAACATGGCTATGACGCCGTGGATGCTGCCGAGCAGCAAGCCGGTGAGGGCGTTAAATGGCAGCGAGGAAAGACTCAGAAATGCGGAGTAGACGAATGCAAAGCCGATACCCATGGCAATGTGGATGGCCAATCCGACTGGAAACGCGAACGGCTTGCCCGAGCCGACAACCAAGGATCCTCCGGCTTGTATGACATCCACATGGACGCGGCCCAACCAGCGGGGGAGCAGGAGGAAAAATGTCATGGCCACAGTTCCGGCAAGACCTGCCGACAGCAATAATAGGGAAGTTTTCATGGCTCAAGATCGTATGGAGCGGGCTGTTTCAAAATGGGGTGATTGCCCATCGATAGGATTCATTTGAGGAGCACCGGAAACGCAGCTCTGGCGCAGTCTGCGGGAAAGACCCCATTGGCGGGCGTAGGGCCGCGTGCCCATTTTTGCGGCGCAGAAACCAACACAATGAAAACCCTAAAATCTCTCACCCTCACAGCATCCCTGTGCGCGCTCTTCATGTCATCCGCTTTGGCCCTCCCTCCATGGAAAGGCGGGCCGGCGTTGGAAACCATTCAAAAGAAATCCGATGTCGAGAAGCTCGGCCCGAAATCCCAACTCGTCCTTGTGTGCAAGGCGTCGGACACCATTACGATCATTGATGTGAAAGACGAGAAACACGCCAAGCAGTTGTGCGCAGAAGGGGCGATGATCGAGTGTAAGGATTGTCACAAGCATTACGAAGTCGTCTGGAAAAATCCGACAGGGAAGAGTGGCGGACCAGAACTCAAAATGGACATCGTCAACGCCAAAGGCGAATCGTGCATGTTTCTTGCCAAGTTGAAATAGTCCGCATTTGAAAAATCGCCCCTCTGGCGGCGCAGTCGCTCGCTGCCGGAGGCGAGTTTTTCATTTCCAATCGGTTTTGAAGGTGCAGGCTATGGCCAACAAAATCGACCATGCGCATCGCCATATCCGGATCCCATTCCTTGGGGAAATCGACTGTTGTCAACGAGTGGGTTGCAAAAAATCCGGCATTCCGTCGCGAGGAGGAGCCCTACCGTGCGCTGGGGCTTTATGGACCGTATGAAATTCTCTTCCGTGATGCCTCTACGAAGCTGCACAATGGCATTCAGATGTATTACAACATCAGCCGGATTCATCGGTATGGTGAATTCACGGATGATGTGATTTTCGACCGCGCGCCGGTGGATTATATCGCCTATTCCCAATACACAGCGAATCAGGGCAGCACGGACATCGACGAGGCTTTTGTGGAGTCGATGGTTCCTGCCGTGAGGGAATCCCTCGATCATCTCGACATTCTCGCATTTGTGCCGAAATCCGACGCCTGGCCTGTGGAGATGGAGGCGGATGGCATCCGCCCCGTCGATCATGCCTATCGCGATGAGGTGGATGCGATTTTCAAACAAATTTATCGAGAGGGTCGGTTTCAGGTTTTGCCGGAGCGGAATGGACCGCTTTTGGTGGAGTTGTGGGGACCGAGGGAGCAGCGGTTGGATCAATTGCAGGCGGCGATGGATGAAGTGAAATCCGCGAAGATGGCAGCGCGATGAGAAACGGCCTCACGGACGAAATGTTAAGAGGGCCGGCGGCGGATTTGTATCGCCAGCTCGTGCCGGGAGTTCCCATGCGCGATCGCTGGGTGGCGGAGATTCGCGAATTGTGGGGAAAGAAAGACCATCCCAGCCTGAATGCTTTCCCTGAGGTCGAAGTCTCGGACATCAGTCTGCCTTCGCTTGATGCCGGGATCGATGTGCCAGTGACACTTTGCAAGCCACCTGGAGCCTCTCCGCGGGCTTTTGTCTATTTGCATGGTGGCGGATGGATCGCGCCCGCTTCGGGAAAACACATCGGCTGGGCCAAGCGCGTGGCGGCCTTGTCTGGACAGACCGTGGCGGCCGTGCATTACCGGCTGGCTCCGGAGGATAGATACCCGTGCGCTCTGCATGATTGCGCCGGCGTTTTTTTCGCCATGAAAAAAATGTTCGCCGGCGAGATCACGGTGGGTGGCGACTCGGCGGGAGCCAATCTGGCTGCGGCGCTCTGGTTTTTTTGCAGTGGCCGAGGCCTGCCTTTGCCAGACAAGTTGATGCTGAACTGTGGCGTGTTGGACCTCGAACTCGAGAAACACGCCTCCATGAGGCGCTCGGGGAAAGATCATCCCTACAATGGCCTCGAACTTCTCGCCTTCCAGCGAGCTATTTATGCCCCCGATCAGGAGCTTTGGACGGATCCCTGCGCGAGTCCGGCACATGGCGATCTGGGGAGCCTTCCTCCAACCCTCGTGATTGTCGGAGAAGATGACACCCTCTGTGACGATGGTGTGGATTTCGCGAAGCGGGCCCGCAGTGCAGGCGCCGCTGTGCAACTCCATATCGGCGGGAAAATGCCGCATGGCTTCCATATGCAACACGGGCTCGTTCCCGAAGCCGCCGCTGCCGCCGAGCAAGTGATCCTGAATTTTTTAAAAACCTCCTCGCTGCCTTGATCCGCGCGGGATTCGGATGTTTAATAAAGCATGACGATTGCTCTCCGACTCGCTCTGGGGCTTGTTTTTTTACTCATGGCGGCCCGGCCTGCCGAGGCGCAGGTTTACGAGGGCAAGGTGCTGGTGAAGGCCAGCCTGCTTGCCGACACCTCGGCCATCGTGCCGGGGCAGGCGTTCCAAGTCGGCGTGCTGCTGGAAATGGCTCCGCGCTGGCATACCTACTGGCAATACAGCGGGGACGCGGGTCTCCCCACGAGCATCGACTGGGAGTTGCCGCCGGGCTTCACGGCGGGGCTGATTCAGTGGCCCGTGCCGGAGAAAAAAACCGAGCCGGGGGATATTCAGGTTTACGCTTACGGTGGTCGAGTGCTGCTCCTGACGAGCATCACTCCGCCTTCGACCGTCGCAGGAAATGTCACGCTGCGTGCGGATGTCTCGTGGCTTGTCTGCGAGGAAATTTGTGTGCCGGGCGGGGCGAAACTTGAGCTGACCCTGCCGGTCGCGAACTCTGCGGAGCCAGCAAATTCCTCGCTCTTCGAGGAGTTCCGCTCGCAGTTGCCCTTGAGTTCGCAGCCTCCATTCGAGCTGGTTTGGAAGCGTGCGGGGGATGTCCTTTCGTTGCAGGTGCAGGGAGTGCCGCAGGGCATGCCGCTCGAGCTTTTTCCTCTGCCTGCAGAAAACCAAATTGTGGGGCATCCCGTCTTTTCACCGCCTGACACGCTCAGCATCAAGGCAGGCAGTCCATTCAGCGGTGTGCTTTCGGTCGGGGAAGGTTCCGCGCGGCGGGCGTGGGTTGTCTCGGACTCGGCTGCGAGCGCGGCTCCAGCAGACGAGGTCGCGACCCTCTCGCTGGCGCTGGCGCTTTTTTACGGATTTCTGGGCGGTCTGATTTTGAATCTCATGCCGTGTGTGCTGCCGGTGATTTCGCTGAAAATTTTCGGCTTCATCAAACAGGCTGGCGATTCGCGCCGCAGCATTCTGCTGCATGGGCTGGCATTTGCAGGTGGGATTTTTGTTTGGTTTTTGGGGCTGGGAGCGGTGATCGTCGCGCTCAAATCCGGCGGTGGCGAGGTGACCTGGGCGTTTCAATTTCAAAATCCCTGGTTCAATGTGGTGATCGGCTCCGTGGTGTTTGTCTTCGCGCTGAACTTGGCGGGAGTGTTTGAATTTGTCCTGCCGGGCCGAGCATCGAATGCGATGGAATCCGCCGGCTCAAGCGAGGGATTGGCGGGCTCGTTTTTTCAGGGTGTGTTCGCCACGCTTCTGGCCACACCTTGCACGGCTCCTTTTCTCGGCAGCGCGTTGGGATTTGCCTTCAGCCAGTCGGCGCTGGTGATTTTTGCGATGTTTGCGGCCGTGACATCCGGCATGGCACTGCCTTACCTCCTGCTTAGCGCGAGCCCGGGATGGCTGAAATTTCTCCCGCGCCCGGGCGCTTGGATGGAGCGGCTGAAGCAATTCATGGCCTTTCCGCTCTTCGCGACGCTGGTCTGGATTCTTTCCGTCCTCGGCGGACAGCGCGGCACGGATGGGGTCGTGTGGTTTTGCGCGTTTCTGCTCTGCCTGGGTTTCGCGTGCTGGCTTCTGGGGGCGTTCTGCGGTCCGCTTGTTTCCACGGTCAGACGCATGATCGTCTTGGCGCTCATCGCCTGCACACTTGCAGGCGGTGGATGGTATTTTCTCGGAGAAAAATTCGCGCAAGTTGGCAAGGAAACGGCCGACCGCTTGGAGTGGGTGCCATTTTCCGAGGCACGCATTCAAGTCGAGTTGGCCGCCGGGCGTTCGGTCTTTGTGGATTTCACTGCTGACTGGTGCATCACCTGCAAATTCAACGAGCGCACAGCCATCGATACCCCTGCGATTCGCGCGCTTTTGAAGGAAAAGAACATCACGCCGGTAAAAGCCGATTGGACGAATGCCAACCCTGAAATCACCCGCGCACTCAAAGGCTTCGGACGGGTGGGAGTTCCTCTGTATGTGCTTTATTCCGCCTCCAACCCCTCGGAACCGGCCATTCTTCCCGAAATTCTCACCGAAGGCATCCTCGCCGAAGCTCTGAAAAAAGCGCCTTGAGGTGCCTTGCGGAGGGGATTTTCCTTCAGCGCCGCTATTTTTTCTGGCCTGATTTTCGGAGAACGCCGGGAAGCCAGGTCCACACAATCTGTGTCGAAACCGCGTAGTTCCACACGGCGCCTACGAGTGCTCCAGCAGCTCCTGAAAACCACCACGAAATATTTTGATCAAAAAGATATTCCGCTGATTGCACATTCACCACGGCACCCATGCCGCAAATGACCATGTAGGCGACCAGACCGGGCAGTAGCAGGCCGCCTTTGAGTCGCTGCTGGCGGAAGGTCACGGAGTTGTTCACGAGGAAATTCGAGGCCATGGCGACAAGCGTGGCCAAAATCTGCGCGGTGACAAATGGAATGGACACCAACTTGTGCAAAACGCCCAGCGTCGCAAGGTGAAGCACCAAGCCGCTTAGTCCAGCCAGCACATAAAGCACAAAGCGAACTGGCACAAATCGGCCGAAGATTTTATCCGCCAAAAGGTAGAGGTATTCAAACGCCACCACAATATCCAGCTTGCTCTCCCCATGCTGCCTCGTGCGGAATTCATACGGGAACTCCCGCACACGAAGCGGGCGACCAGCCGAAAGCACGATGTCGAGGAGGATTTTGAAGCCCTTGCCGGTCATCTGGCGCACAGTTTCCTCAAAAATATTGCGCCGAATCGCAAAAAAACCGCTCATTGGGTCGGTCAGCTCCGTCTTGCGAACGATGGACCCGATCCTCGTCGCAAACCGGCTCACAAAAACGCGCGATTTCGACCAATCCCCGGTTCCTCCACCCTTTCCAGTATAACGACTTCCAACAGCCAACTCCAACCTGGGATCCTCCTCAAAAGCTCGCAACATCGCCGGAAGAATCGTCTCGTCATGCTGCAAGTCACAATCCATAACAGCAAAAACATCCGCCGCACTCGAAGCCATCCCCTCCAAACAAGCGGACGCCAATCCCCGCCGCCCAATCCGCCGAATAAATCGCACGCGCGGCTTCGAGCGTGCCAGTTCCATCAAAACCTCTCGCGAACCATCTTGCGAATCATCATCCACGAAAACAATTTCCCAATCAAAGTCCTCCAGCAGCGCCTCGAGCCGTTCCACGACAAGCGGGATGTTATCGCGCTCGTTGAGCGAGGGGATGATGATGGAGGCTCTCTTCACCGGTCCATGAAGTATCGCAGTTTGTTTCCCAAGAATTGAAGCGTGAGCACAAGTGTAACTGCGAGAATCATAGAATGCTGAACCGACAAAAGATGAAGATAGCGGTCAATGTCAAAAGAATGGACTACAGCAACAGTCAAAGTCGATCCAACGGCGGTAGTCCAGAGCACACCAAACGAGAGTATCGCATAGATCAAATTTTCATGACGGCACTTGCGTTGAAAAAACAAAAAGGCGGCCAAAAAAGGCCAGCCCAGCATCCAAAAACCTAGAAAAACAGGCCCGAATCCCAACGTGAAAAATTTATTAACGCTTGGCCCCAAAACTAACTTTTCATCCGCCGCCTCGCTATATTTCAACGACTTTTTACGAACATCGTCATATGTGGCCGCAAGTGCGGGATTAACTTTTGGTAGTTTATAGAAATCCATCGACTTGATGCTCCCTTGGAATCTTTTATTCAATCCTAAGTCCCTGCGATAAAGTGTTTTTACAAGGTCATAGTGGGCGACCCCTAGTTGCTTCAAGACTTTTGCCGCAATATCAATCGGAAATTTCAACAAGGCATCGAAATAAGCGGAAAGCATGTATTTTCTTGCTTTTTCCGGCGTGTCAGCGTCAGGCAGTTCAGCAATCGCATCCGAGTGATAGAAGAGATAGTCGGGATCATGAGCGAGAATCTGATAGCTCGTTTTTTCAAGCCGAGAGCTTTCTGCGATTCTTGTGTCCCATTTTTCTAAAAAAGCCACTTCCCGCAGTGTGGATTGTCCGGATTGCACCCTTTTGTGCAGCACCTTGGAAATAGTAGGAGCGTGAACCGTGAAGAGGGTTGCAGGCAGAAACCCTTTGGAGCGCTCGTCAGGAATCCACCCCAAGGCTGGGGGTAAAATTTTTACCCATACAAATACAAGTGCAAATCCGAGTGCGAGTGACGCAATGCGAGGTGTTAGGCGAGTCCATTCGATTGGCCCCAATACGCCAACAGCCACCAATAGAAAGGGGACTCCGGCTGCAAATCCCCAACTTGGTTTGGCGCTCAAACAAATAAGCGCGGATAGCATAGCTAGAGAACCAGCAGCCATAAGCAGCCACCTCGATCCACCAAGCCATCGGACTCTGGCATAAACCATGCATAAATAGGTTTGAGTGAGAGCCAGAAAAGGGAAAACGCTTTCAGGACGAATAGCCTCTTCGTAAAAAATAGTGTTGGCATTCCATAGAAAAGCCGCGAGAAAAACAACCCCAAGACATTGAATCCAGAATATACTTCGAAGATTTTTTGGCAGCCATTTCTGCCACGCTCTCCAAACCGCCCACCAAAGCAGACCAGAAAGAATTCCAACAAGATGCTGGAAAAAAGGTATCGAGAAAAAATTTTGAGTTGATTCCAAGACCACCAAAAGAAACAGCGGATAAGCAATTCCTCTTCCATGTGTTTGCTGGAAACCAAGGCCAGAAATTTCACTCACAGCTGGATTGAGATATCCCCATGTGTCTGGATCTGAGATAGGAATTCCTGGAGCAAGAGTTCTCAGCCAAATAGCTATCCCAAGAACGAAAGCTATAAGAACAAAGGCGGTCTTAGGCCGACATTGAAATGCAACTTGACGCAGTAAGGTCCAGGCCCTTCCAATCATGAATTTTTCCTTCTAAGCAATTTGTGGATTTCGTTATGGTATCTAAGCTGGGTCTGCAGGATCAGGCCGATTGCGGCGCTGAGAGCTGATAAGAGAGCCAACCCGGTCGCAAGTATCGCCAAGGGAACCTTGTAAACATATTGGAACTGCATGTAATCGATGATTGGCCCGACCCCGGCGGCAAGGCTTGCTAGCGCAAAAAACATGGCGAAGAGGCCAAAAAATAAACCTGGCCTGTAACTTCTACAAATGGATGCAAATGTCCAAAGAACAATCAATCCATCGCGATAGGTGTTTAGCTTCGATTTGCTTCCTTCTGGGCGGCTCCCGTAGGGAACATCCCGCTCTTCAACTCGATAGCCTTTCGAAAGGGCTTGGAGAGTCATTTCAACTTCAATTTCAAATCCCCCTGCACGAAGCGGAACAGTTTTCGCAAAAGACCTATTGAAAATCCGATAACCACTAAAAACATCCTGAATAGGGCTTCCAAAAGCAGTTCCAATGAGACCGCAGACCATTTGGTTTCCAAACTGGTGCATGGGTCGGTAGGCTTTACCAAGTTCCTCTTTTGGAGTGACTCTTCGACCAACCATCATATCCAGGCCATTGGCTATTGCCTCCGACAGAAGCATTGACGCATGTGAGGCTGGGTAGGTGGCATCGCCATCAACCATGATGAACCAGTCCGCATCCACGCTCTCAAACATTTGCTGCACAACAAACCCTTTGCCTTTTTTAGGCGATGGCACGACTTCAGCACCAGCTTCCCGTGCTCGTGTGGATGTTGAATCTGTGCTCCGATTGTCGAAAACATAAATTTTCGCGGTGGGAAGATGCTTTTTAAAATCAGCCACAACCGAGGCGACGGTTAACTCCTCATTATAACAAGGAATGAGGACGGCGATGTGCGAGGCGTTTTTTTCAAGCATGAGTTATGAATTTTATCTATAAGCCGGCGTCAGCGGATCTGGCACAGGGAGTCCTTGCAGCGATGCCATGTCGGCGTCGACCATGATTTTTACGAGTTCCGGGAAGCGGACTTTGGGCTCCCAGTCGAGTTGTTTTTTGGCTTTCGCGGGGTCGCCGATGAGGAGGTCGACTTCGG
>JBIIUB010000013.1:0-44723 GCA_044340205.1 Terrimicrobiaceae bacterium | reverse complement strand
ACCTCCGTGAAGCGTCTCATCGGCCGCCGGGTTGGCGAGACAGCGGCTTCATCGCCGGGTTGCTCCGTAGAAGCAGGGCCGGATGGGGAGCTTCGGGTATTGGTGGGAGGGCGTTCTCTTCGGCCCGAGGAAATTTCCGCGCTCATCCTCTCAAAACTCAAAACCGATCTCGAGCAATCCTGCGGCGTTCCCGTGAACCAAGCAGTCATTACCGTTCCGGCCTACTTCAACGACGCCCAGCGCGCCGCCACTAAGAGGGCAGGGGAGTTGGCAGGCTTCACTGTGGAGCGGATTCTCAGTGAACCAACGGCTGCCGCATTGGCCTATGGACTCGACCGCCTCGGCGAGCGGGCGAAGGTCGCCGTCTACGATCTCGGTGGCGGCACATTCGATGTCTCTGTGCTTGAGTTGAATTGCGGAGTCTTTGAAGTGCTCTCCACAAACGGCGACACCAGTCTCGGCGGCGACGATCTCGATGTCGCTCTCTCTAAAATCTGGAATCTTTCCCGCTTCGATGCCGAAAAAATCAAACGCGCACTCACCGATGCGGAGAGTGTGGAGTTCGATAGTCGCACCTATCATCGCTCCGATCTGGAGACTGCTTGCTTGCCGATTATCGAAAAAACCCGCCGACATTGTTTGCGTTCGCTCTCGGATGCCCATCTCGAGACCTCTGCGCTGGATGCCGTTGTTTTGGTCGGCGGGGCCACACGCATGCCGGTGGTTCGAAAGTTCGTCGCTGAAATCTTCGGGCGCGAACCTGATGTGAGTCAGCATCCCGACGAAGCCGTTGCCCTCGGTGCCACAATCCAAGCGGGTATCCTCGAAGGGGGACTTCAAAATCTCACGCTCCTCGATGTGACTCCGCTCTCGCTCGGCATCGAGACCTTTGGCGGCCTCATGAATGTCATCATTCCCCGCAATACGACGATCCCATGCAAGGCGGGCGAGATGTTCACAAACGCCGTGGCCAACCAATCCGCCATGAGCATCACAGTCCTGCAGGGCGAACGCGAGATGGCGCGTGACAACTGGCCGCTCGGCCGAATGGATGTCGCCTTCCCGCCCGCGCCAAAAGGCCAAGCCCGCGTCGGTGTGCAATTCGAACTCGATGCGAACGGCATTCTTCATGTCCTCGCCCGCGACACCAGCACTGGCCTCGACACCGTCATCGATATCCAAAGCGCGGTGGAAGTTTCCGACGAAGCCGTCGAAAAAATGCTCGGCGACTCGCTGGAACACGCCTTTGAGGACATGGACGAACGAATCTTCACCGAGGCCAAAATCAAAGCCGACGAAATGCTGCCAGCGGTGGACTCCGCACTCGAAGCACTCGGAGACGAAGTCCCAGCCGAAATCCGCGCCGCCATCTCAGGTCTCGTCCAAAAAATTCGCGCCGCACTCGAAGCCCGTTCCACCTCCGATCTCAAAAACCTCCTCCGCGAACTCGACACCATCACCGAACCCCTCGCCACCGCCCTCCTCGAGAAAACCCTCGCCTAAGCCTCCCCTCAAAAAATCCCGCACGACTTCGACCAAAAATTTGGACGATCGTCCAAATTTTTGGTCAGCGACTGAGCGTGAAGTTTACAGGAACATCCACCGTTCCCGCCATGGTCACACCGCCGATTGTGCGGGGTTGGAATCTCCAGCCTTTGACTGCTCGCAGCGCGGCTTGGTCCAATACGCCGTAGCCCGAGCTTTTTTCGAGCGCGACACTGATTGGCGAGCCATCGGCGGAGACTTCCACGCGCACGGTGACACGGCCTTCCCATCCAGCGCGCCTAGCTCTCTCTGGATAGGCAGGAGGCGTATTGCGGATCACCACAGGTTGCGGAACATTCGCCGTCTTTTTCGCTGTCACTGGTGTCGGGCGTTGCAGGGCGGGCTTTTTTTCGATCCTCCTGGGCTCTGGAGTTGGCTGGTGGGCGACAACTTGCTCGCTCTGGTTGGTTGTGAGAATTTCTTCAGTTTTCGGAGATGGTGGTTCCTCGGACACTGGTTCTGGAGTCGGAACGGGCTCGGGGGCGGGCTCCAGAAGGGGAGGGGCCTCCTCAATGAGGAAAACTTCCGTTGTCTCTCCACTTGCGAACTCGATCTTCTGTGGACCCGAGTGAATCAAAAAACTTCTCACCAGCACAAAATGCGCAAGCGCCGAAATGCCGAGCAGCACAGGGAAAAGCCATGCCCGAAATCCCCAAGCCCGATCCATTCCTTTGCTTTTCACTCTGTGCTCTCCGTGTCCTCCGTGGTTAAAAAATCACGGCCTGTTTGCCCCCAGCGGCTCGTGAACCAACTGAAACTGCTGCGCTCCGGAGGCGCGCGCACGGCTCATGAGTTGAAGAAAAATTCCGTAGTCCACCGACTTGTCGCCCCGGAAATGCACGGTGGTTGTCGCATTTTTCTGGAGTTCCATTTTCAGCAAGTTCTCGAAGTCACCGTCAGCAATAACCGTTTCTGAGATGGAAACTCGGCCTTCCCCGTCGAGGGATACCACCACCTTCGCCGAATCCGAACTGTCTTTGGACGATGCCTGCGGCAGCGTGAGCGGGACTGATGGAGGCATGAAGCTCGATGTGAGCATGAAAAAAATTAGCAGCAAAAAAACGACATCGATCAATGGTGCCATATCGATCGAGAGCGTGGGGCGTTTGGGACGGCTAAACATGGCAAATCAGGCTACTGAGTTCATGTCGCGACCGGCTTCAGCTCGGAGCGGCATCGTCTTTCCGCTCACCGCGCATACCGAAGAGCATGTCGGCTGCAGGGCATCATCAAGAGCGGTGACGGCGAGTTCCATGCGGCGTGCGATTTTGTCTGCGTGACTCTCATACGCATGGTAGGCGGCCATGCACGGGATTGCCACCACGAGCCCGAAGACTGTCGTCAGAAGTGCCTCCCAGATGCCACCGGCGAGGTCTGATGGCTTTGGCGCTCCCGCAAGTGTTTCGATGCTTGCAAAGGCCACCACCATTCCCAAGACCGTTCCGAGCAGGCCCACAAGTGGGGAGAGATGTGCGATCGAGGTCAGGACTCGCAGGCGTTTTTCAACGGATTCAAGCACGAGGCTGCCCTCCCGCTTCACATTGTCCACACGAACCTTTGCGGGGCGCTCGAGATTTTCTAAATAAACCTGCACCACCCGCGCGACGGGATGCCGGCTCGCTCGTGCCATTTGAAGCGCCTCGGCTGTGCGTCCGGCCTCCATCTCGACGATCACCCGGTCCAGCCAGCGATCCGCTCCGAAACCATACGAGAGGTAAACCACAGCCCGCTCGACAATGACCGCCGCGCCCACCACCGAAAAGGCCAGCAGCACCCACATCAACTCCCCACCTCGAATGAAATAGTCCATCAGTGTTTCCATAGAGCCTGTTTTAAGCACAAGGAACTCACGGAGTCATGTCGAAAATGAGACGCAGTCTCAAAATAACACTTGCTAATGAGACTCTGTCTCACTAATTCTGCTCGCCGTTATGCGAAAACAGATCATCAGTCACCGGACATTTCTAGTTTCAACCCTATTGGTCGCGTTCACCCTCGGCGTCCTTCCTGCTGAAACTCCAGTCCAACAAATGGAGGAAGTCCAAGTGCGCGCCGATTACGACCGTGAGGTCAGTGGCGCCTTTTTGCCGGATGTCGATGGCACAAAAATCCACGCAGGAAAAAAAACCTCAAATATCGATTTGGAGCAGATCCCAGAGATCAGCATGGACAATTACCGGCAGGTTATTTCGAAGACGCCGGGTCTCGTCCTCGCGGAGGAAAACACGCCGCTGCTGAGCATCGGGTATCGCGGCTACGATCCGCACCGGACTCAGTTTTTTCAAGTCCTCGAGGATGGCATTCCGATCCATGCGGACATGGTGGGATATCCGGAGGCCTACTACACGCCGCCGCTTGATGCCGTTGAAAGCGTGGAGGTGGTTCGTGGCGGAGCCGCCCTCATGTATGGTCCGCAGCCCGCCGGCGCGATCAATTTTGTCATGAAAAAACCGCCGCTGGACACGCCATTCACCATCGAGTCCACAAACATTCTTGGCAGTTTCGACATGTATTCGAATTTCACCTCCTTCGGCGGCACGCTCGGGAAATTCGGCTACTACGGCTACTACGATCACCAGCAAACAGACGGCTTCCGCGAGGCGAACAGCGACTTTTTTCTGAACGCCTGGGGAGGCACATTCGCTCTCGATGCCACAGGCCCCGTGCGCTGGTATTTGAATGCCACCGCGTATGACGAAACCCACGGCGAGCCCGGCGGACTCACGCTGGAAAACGGTCCAAATACCGTCAACTACAATACCGACCGCGACGGCACCTCCCGCTTTTTCGACCGCATGCGGGTGAGTCGCTACGCCGTTTCGGTGATTAACGAGTGGGACATCTCGGACCGCACGCTCTTCACCTTCCGCACGTGGTTCGACTACTACCTGCGCTTCAGCCGCCGTCAGAATGGTGGTGGCTTCGGCACGCTTCCCACCGGTCCGAAAGCCCAGACCAACCAGATCGAGAACCAGCAATTCTACACCTATGGCGCCGAGCCGCGCTTGAGCTACAATTGGGACTGGCTCGATAACACCCACACGCTCACCGGCGGCATGATGTTCTACTACGACTGGTCGCCGCGCGTGGATCAGACCGGCAACTCGCCCACGGCGATGACCGGCAGCACAGTGAACCAAAGCAACCGCGAGAGCGTTTACTACAGCCTCTTCGCCGAGAATCTCTTTCAATTCGGCAGCTTCTCCATCACTCCCGGCTTCCGTCTGGAGAACATCTGGCAAAGCGTGCGCGAGCTCGTGAACAAATCCTCCTTTCAGACCGGCAAGCCACTCCAGGACGAGACGACTTATAATTTCGCCCCTCTCTTCGGCCTCGGACTCGAGTATGACTTCACGCCCGAGGTGGCCGTTTACGCCAATGTCTCGCAGGCCTACCGTCCGCCGATCTTCACGCAGGCCGTGCCCACCTCGCCGAATGTCGCTGTCGTCGGCAATCTGCAGGAGAGCAATATCGTGAACTACGAAATCGGCTTCCAAGGCGAGCCCACGGATTGGATCACCTGGGACACGAGCTTTTTCCTCATCGATAACTCCGACCAGATCGGCTCCCGCGCTGTAAATGACGGGCAGATCACAACCGTCATCGAAAATTCCGGACGCTCCATCGTCTATGGATGGGACCTCTACACGGAAGTCGACTTCGTGGGCGCTGCCAATGCCGCTTGGAACAAAGACGACGGCAAAGGCTGGGTAGACAGCTACGGTTCCATCTCAGCCTACACCGCGCTCACCCTGCAAAAGGGGCAATTCATCAACGGCCCGAACGACGGAAAAACTCCCCAGTATCTCTCCGACTACATCCTCCGCCTCGGCCTCACCTACAACTGGCGCGACCGCATCAAAGCCGCCTTCATGGGCAATTTCATGGGCTCAACCTATGCCGCCGACAACAACACCGCCAGTCGCTTCATTCCCGCCTACAATGTCTGGGACCTCACTGTCGAAGCAAAGGTCTACAAAGAAACCGTGAGCGTCATCGCCGGCGTGAACAATATCTTCAACAAAGACTACTACGCCCGCATCCGCGCCGACGGCATCGACCCCGCCGCGCCGCGTAATTGGTATGCCGGCGTGAAAGTGGAGTTCTAAAAGCCAGGAAAGGTTTTTAAACAGAATTAACAGAATGGGAAAATCGGATCGGTGCAGGTCATGCCTTCCTTGGCTAAATGAGGTTTAAAAATGCCACACGCTCCGTCAGCTCAAGCCGGCGCCAATAAAAAATAAAAAAATCCCCTTGCATCCAAAAACTGCTGGGGTATTCTGAAATCCTTAAATCGCGGGGTGGAGCAGCCCGGTAGCTCGTCAGGCTCATAACCTGAAGGTCAGAGGTTCAAATCCTCTCCCCGCAACCACTCTTAACATTCGTTAAGAGTGTCTCTTACGAAGCATCTAAAACTTCGTTTTCTTCTTGCTCGGAATCCCTCCAAATGCACGAAAATGTCATGAAATTTGCACGGGTAACCATGCAAGGACGGCGAATCCTCTCGGAATCACAAATCCCACAGCCGAGCGGAGGGCGAAAGAGGGGGGGCATGGTCGTCTCGACCGTGCAGTTCACTGGCATGGCAACCTCATCGACCGCCTCACGCCGCGTGGCTGCGGCGGCCGGTTTTCTGCTTGAGGTTTTTGCTTGCAGGAGATAGGCGGCATCGCTTTTCTTTGCGATATGAGATCCCTTCTTTGCTCCCTCCTTGTCGTGGCTTTTGGCACTGCCGCGTTTGCTGATATTCAAGCTCCGCCGGCTTCGGATTACGGCCCAACGCGCAAACTCGGACGGGGGCTCGGGAATATCGCTTTTGGAATTACCGAGATTCCCTACCAGTGGGCGGTCGTTAATGACATGGAAGGCAATGCTGCTGCTCTCAGCTATGGACTCGTGCGCGGCACCGGTCGTGTTCTGGCAAGGCTGGGCTATGGGATTTACGAGGTGGCTCTGTTCCCGTTTCCTACTCAAAAAGGCGGTTATACTCCGCCTTATCGCAGCGACATTCCTTGGATCAATTCTGGTTACTCGGAGTTTCCGCCCGAGTTGGGCTTTGAGACGCGCTACGACTATGTGCGCCAAGATCCGAGCCTCTGAGGGTTTGGGTTTTTTTCGGGGTTTGCCTTGACGCCCGCCCTTCCCGAATTGAAAACGGAAGGCTTCCGACATTTGCATGATTTCACTCACCGTTCCGGTTTACAACGAGCGCGAAGCTCTTGGCCCCCTTTTTGAAAAAGTTCAGGCCGTCATGCACCGGGATTTCCCCGGGAAATGGGAGATCATTTTTGTCAATGATGGCAGCCACGATGGCAGTGCGGAATTGCTGGACGGGTTGGCTGCAAAAAATCCTGAGGTCAAGGTCGTTCATTTCCGCCGCAACTTTGGTCAAACGGCCGCGATGATGGCGGGCTTCGACTTTGCTTGCGGCGACATCATTATCCCGTTGGATGGGGATGGTCAGAACGATCCGAAGGACATTCCCCGAATCGTTGCGAAGCTCGACGAGGGTTTTGATGTTTGCTCGGGGTGGAGAAAAGACCGCCAGGACAACGCGCTCCAGAGGAACCTGCCGAGCATCATGGCGAACAAACTGATCTCCACCGTATCCGGTGTGAAACTTCACGATTTCGGTTGCTCGCTCAAGGCCTACCGCGCGGAGGTCATCAAAGGCGTCCGCCTTTATGGCGAGATGCACCGCTTCCTGCCAATCTACGCGAAGTGGCACGGAGCACGCATCACGGAGCTGCCTGTCGGTCACCACGCCCGCAAGACCGGGCATTCGAAATACGGTTTGGAGCGGGTTCTCAAGGTGGTGATGGATCTTCTCACTGTTCGCTTCATGGACCGCTATATGCTCAAGCCGATGTATCTTTTCGGCTTTTGGGGATTCATGTTTTTCGTTGCTTCGTTTCTCTTCGGAGCATGGGCGCTTTATATGAGGACGCAGGGATATTTTTTCACAGGAACCCCGCTGCCGATGATGTCAGTTTTTTCGTTCATGACGGGAGTCATCTGCATGCTGATGGGCCTTCTCGCGGAAATGATCACTCGCACCTTCCATGAGTCGCAGAACAAATCCATCTACCTCGTGAGCAAGACCCGCAACTGCGAGGAGCAAACAGGCCCGGTCTGATGTGCGGCATAGCCGGATTCGTCGGCGCGGGCGGCAGCGCGGATTTGCAGCGCATGACCCGTCGGCTCACTCATCGCGGGCCGGACGCGGAGGGTTATTTTGAAAAAGCCGATGCAGGCGTGTTTTTGGGGCATCGCCGCCTTTCGATCATTGACCTCGCAGGCGGCGCGCAGCCGATGGTGTCCGCCGATGGATCGTTGGCCATCATCTTCAACGGAGAAATTTACAACCACTCGGAACTTCGCCGCGAACTCCTCGGCAAGGGACATGTTTTCGCAACCGACCACTCGGACACCGAGGTCCTTCTCCACGCCTGGCGCGAATGGGGCGAGGGCATGCTTTCCCGGCTCAATGGCATGTGGGCTTTTGCCATCCACGATTCCCGGACGGGGCGGCTTTTTCTCGCCCGCGACCGTTTTGGAAAGAAGCCGCTCTACTACTTTCAGAGGAACGGCACCTTCGCATTTGCATCCGAGTTGACCGCCCTCCTTGAACATCCACTGGCCCCTCGCAACCAGTCGGAGATAGCAAGGGTCAAGTTCCTCGCCCATGCCCTCATTCCCGCGCCGCACTCCGCCATTGAGGGCATTTACAAACTCCCTGCCGCGCATCATCTCACGCTTGTGCCGGGCGGCGGATTGCCACGCCTCACCCGCTACTGGCGCTACTCGCTCGAACCGGAAGAGACCGGCAAAAGCGAGTCCGCGCTTGCATCGGAGTTACTGGAAATTCTCACCCGTGCGACCCGCCGCCGCTTGGTGGCGGATGTTCCCCTTGGCATCTTTCTCAGCGGGGGGCTGGATTCCTCGACGATTGCCGCTCTTGCCGCCCGCGAAATCCAGGGTGCAAAACCTCAGACCTTCACAATTGGCTTCAAGGAGCCGAGTTTCGACGAATCCAGCTTCGCCGCGCGCGTTGCCGACTATCTCAAGACAGAGCATCACACCGACACGCTCGGCCTCGATGCCGCCTTGGAGGTCATGCCGCGCATTTTCGATTTGTTGGACGAACCCCAGGGCGATGGTTCTCTTCTTCCGACATGGCTGCTGTGCCGTTTTGCGCGCCGCCATGTCACCGTTGCCCTCAGCGGCGACGGAGGTGATGAACTTTTTGCGGGTTACGATCCCTTCCGCGCCTTGCGGATGGCTGGTCTTTATTCGAAAATGGTGCCTCGGCCTTTGCACAAGGCCTTGCGCCTCCTCGCGGCCCGCTTGCCTGTTTCCCACGCCAATATCAGCCTTGATTTCAAAATCAAACGCACCTTGCGCGGGTTGGATCATCCCTCGCGCCTCTGGAATCCTGTCTGGCTGGGTGCCCTCGAGCCTTCGGAACTCGCCCGCCTGACCGATTCGCGCTTCAGTATCGAGGAAATTTACAGCGAGGCGATCGAAGCGTGGGAATCCTGCTCCGTTAAAAATCCCGTGGATCGAACCCTTCAATTCTACACCGAGATTTATTTGCAGGACGGCATCCTCGCGAAAGCCGACCGCGCCAGCATGATGAATTCCTTGGAAGTGCGGAGTCCATTTCTCGACATCGAAGTCGCCAACTTCGCCCGTCGCTTGCCACATCATTACAAGCTCCGTGGCAAGACTACGAAATATCTGCTCAAGCGTGCCGTTGAGGAATTGCTTCCGCATGATATCATTTACCGGAGCAAAAAAGGCTTTGGCACACCGGTCGGGAGTTGGCTCCGCAGCGGGTGCATCGCCCCCGAGGCGAACTCTCCCATGCTGCGGGAAAAACTCTCCGCCCACCTTGCAGAGAAATCCGACGAGCGTCTCTACCTCTGGTGCGAACATGTTTGGCAACAATGGCAGCTTAGAAATCCCTCGTGAAACGCGTCCTTCACATCATCGACAGCCTTCATCTCGGCGGCGCCCAGGAGGTCGTGCTGAATCTCGCTACCTGCGGTAGTCCTCGCTTTCGCCATGAAGTCGCGACGATGCATGGGCGTGGCATCTACTGGGATCGTCTGAAGAAGGCTGGAATAAAAGTCCACTCGCTTTCGCCGCACAAGTTTCTTCCCGCCTACCTCGCCTCGATCCCTTGGCGGATTCTCGCCGACAAGCCCGATATCCTCCACTGCCATCTCATCCCGTCGAACATCATTGCCAAGCCGCTCGGAGCCTTGCTGGGCGTTCCCGTGATCATCAACCACGACCACACCAACGACCCGCACCGCATCGACAACAAAATCCTTCTCGCCCTCGACAAATCCACCAATCGCTTCGCCCACCACATCATCGCTGTCGCCGCCGCTTGCAGGGACTTTTTGACCACTCATGAATCCATCCCCCCGGAAAAAATCTCTCTGGTTCCGAATGCCATCGATCTTCGCCGTTTCAGTCCCGGCGAGGCTTCGTGGGATGAGGCGCGGGCACAGCTTGGACTTCCCGCCGCTTCCCGCATCGTCGCTGGAGTTGGCCGTTTGAACCCCCAGAAGAACTTCGCCCTTTTCCTTGATATTGCCGCGCAACTCGCCCCTCGCTTTCCAGACCTGCATTTTCTTTTGGCGGGCGACGGACCCGAGGAACAAATGCTCCGTGAAAAAGCCTCCGCGCTCGGGATTGCAAACCGAGTCACATTTTCTGGCTATGTTGCCGACACGCGCCTGGTCTATCTCGCGGCCGATGTCCTTCTCATGCCTTCGCGCTACGAGGGCCTGCCAATGACGCTCCTCGAGGCCATGGCCATGGGTCTGCCTGTCGTGGCTTCAAAACTGGACGGCATTGCAGAGGTCATCGACGATGGTGGAGAGGGTTTTCTTGTTCCCTCAGATGATGCCGCGCTTTTCGTCGAACGCACGGCGGTGCTGCTTGCCGATGCCGAACTTTCCTCACGCATCTCCAAAAATGCCCGCGCCAAAATCGAAGCCAGCTTCTCCGTCGAGCGAATGACCTCGGCCGTGGAGGACATCTACGACCGGTTTCTCCCATGAAAATCCTCGTCCTCTGCTACGAATATCCACCAGTCGGCGGGGGTGGGGGGCGTGTGGCGGCGTCCGTCGCCGAGGGGCTTGTGCAAAATGGGCATGAGGTTCGTGTCATTTCGGCCGGTTTGCGCCATCTGCCTCGCGAGGCGGTGGTGAACGGGGTTCGAGTTTTCCGCCCCGAGTCTTTCCGCAAGCGGGAGGATACCTGTTCGGTTCCTGAAATGGCGTTGTATCTTCTCACAGCCTTTTTTCCCGCATGGAAGATGTGCCGTTCGTGGAAGCCGGATGTCATTCACGCGCACTTCGTCGTTCCCACTGGTGCGCTGGCCTTCGCCTTGCATCTGCTGACGCGCATTCCCTATGTGCTCACCGCGCACTTGGGAGATGTTCCCGGCGGTGTGCCTGAACAAACCGATTCCCTCTTCCGCGTGCTTGGGCCATTTATCCAGCCCATCTGGAAAAAGGCCGCGTCGGTGACGGCCGTGAGTGGGTTTGTGGGAGACCTCGCGGCAAAAAACTGCGGTGTCCGTTCCAAGGTCATCCTCAACGGGGTGCCCATGATTGCAGCGCCCGTGGTCGTGAAGACGGGAAATCCCCCGCGCATTCTCATGCTAGGGCGCTTGAGTGTTCAAAAAAATCCCCTTCTTTCGGTGCGAGCGCTGGCGCAAATCCAAGACCTGCCATGGCATTTCGAAGTCATCGGCGAGGGCCCTCTGGGTGCTTCGATGAAAGAGCTCGTTCATTCGTGCGGGCTTGCAGATCGAGTCACCTTTTCAGGCTGGCTTGCGGCAGAGGGGGTTTCCAAACGCCTCGAGTTGGCTGATGTTCTTCTTATGACATCCACTTCCGAAGGACTCCCCATGGCGGGAATTGAAGCCCTCAAGCATGGTCTCGCGATCGCTGGAAGCCGAATAGGAGGCTTGAGCGATGTGATCGAGCATGGTGTTAACGGACTATTCTCCGATCTCACACCCGAGGAGTTCGCCAAGTCCCTGCGGACGATGCTGGAGGATCGCGAGCGCCTGGAAGGCATGCGTCGAGCGTCGCTTCAGAAGGCCCGAGCCTTCAACCTGCCGGATCGTGTCAGGGACTACGAGGACACCCTCCGCGAGGCAGCCTCCCGCCTGTGATGAAACCCCTCCAGCGCAATCTGCTTTTCTGTGCCGCCACGCTCCTCCTGCTGCTGACCGTCGCGGTGGTTTCAGGATATCCCGTTTGGTTTTCGAAAGTTTGGAGGAAGGCTTTGGTCATCGAGTCGCCGATTGAAAAGCCCGACGCCATTGTTGTTCTTGGTGGGGAATCCCAGGCACGGCCGGTCCTTGCCGCGCGCCTCTACCAGAATGGCGTGGCTCCGCGTGTTTTCATCATTGGCACGGGTGACCACCCCACAAACCGCCGCGCTCTTTTGCAGGCGGGCGTTCCGGAGGAGCGCATCACGATCGAGAAGGAATCCAAGACCACATGGGAAAACGCCCAGTTCGCCAAACCCCTGCTCGAGGCATCCGGCGTGCGACGGGCATTGCTGGTCACCTCCTCGTTTCATGCTCGCCGCGCCTTGGCGACTTTCCAGCAACGCATCCCAGGAATCGAATTTGGTGTCACCACCTCTCGTATCGGCTGGTGGGACACGCCTCCTGGTCGTCTGCAGGAGGATGAATGGGCCCGTATCGAAATGTGGAAAATTCCCGCCTATTGGGTTTTCCACGGCATCACTCCATGGGTTAAACAACCCCAAGCGCCAAAGGGCACCTGACATGCCATCCATCCTTTTCATCAATCGAGTCTATCCGCCATCCAATGGCGCCACGGGCGAAATGCTCCGCGATATCGCCGAGGCCCTCGCCAAAGGCGGTTGGGATGTCTCTGTTCTCTGCACGGGAGAGGCGGGCGAGCCCAAAATGGCGAAACGGGGAGCCGTGCGCATCCACCGCGCTGGGGCGGCGCTTTCACGGCGCAGTGTCATTCTGCGGGCGGCGAGCTATTTCCTGATGATTCCCTGGCTGCTTGTGAGGGCCTTGCTCCTGCCGAGGACAGACTTTGTGGTAACGATGACCGATCCGCCCATGTTGGCCGTTCTCGGACCGATGATAGGCTTTTTCAAGCGCAACAAAGTCATCCACTGGGCTCAGGATCTTTACCCCGAGGTCGCCGAGGAAATCGGTGTGCTTCCAAAAGGAAGTCCACTTGTCGGTCTGCTGCGGTCTGTTTCCACCATGGCCCTCAAGCGCTGCGATGCCATTGTGTCGATCGGTCGGTGCATGACTTCTCGACTTGTGCAGCGCGGAGTTTCCTATGCGCGGATTTTTAACATCCCGAACTGGGCACCGTCGGTTACACCCATCGACCGCAAAAACAATCCGTTCCGGCGCGAGCATCATCTGGAGGGGGATTTTGTTGTCGTTTACTCCGGCAACATGGGTCTCGCGCATGATTTCGACGCGGTGCTCAAAGCCGCCGAGAATCTCCAGGGTCTGCACATCGTTTTTCTTATGATCGGCGATGGACTGAGGCGCTCCGAAATCCAGCGTGCCGTTTCCGAACGGGGGCTGACGAATGTTCGATTTCTTCCTGCGCAGCCTGCAGCCAAGCTTTCCGAGAGCCTCTCGGCGGGTGATGCCCACCTCGTCACTATGCGGCCGAACCTGTGCGGCCTAGTAGTTCCAAGCAAAGTCTATGGTGTTCTTGCGGCTGGGCGTCCCTGTCTTTTCATAGGTCCGGCTGACTCCGAGGCGGCGCGATTGATCTCGGAGCTGGATGCTGGACTGGTTATCGATCCCTCGAAGCCTGCGGATCTGGCTGGTATCCTTCTCGATTGGGCGTGCGATCCTGTTGTCCATGCCGCCGCATGCAGGCGGGCGCGCATCGCGGGGGCTTCCATCACCAGTCAAAATGCCGCAGAGGATTTCGAATCCATGCTCCGCTCGCTCCTTTCTTAAAAAATGGAAAACTCCCTTTGCGATTTCATTTTTTCGCTTCCAAAAACGGAAACCCACCTCCACATCGAAGGCTCCCTCCCATGGTCGCTTCTCCAGGCTGCCAATCCCGGCAAATATGAGACCACCCCTGCTTCATGGGCGCCGGACTTCCGCTTTCGCGACTTTGCCCACTTTGAGTCCGAACTCCTCGGCTACGCTGGGGATTTCTTCACCTCCGCACAACGCTACCACGACTGCGCGCGGGCGGTTTTCAAGAACAGCTTGGCGCGAAATGTCCGCTACATGGAAGTCAGCTTCGCCTCGGGCTGCATCGACTTCATGAACCTCGATGGACGCGAGGTTTGCGAGGCCATTCGTAGTGCGGTGCCAGCTGGACTCGAGGTCAGAATCTTTTTTGGCATTCACCATGATGGTTACACCCAAAAAATGGCCCCTATCTTGGAGCAAGCTCTCAGTTGGCCAAGCCTCGACGGTATCGACCTTCATGGTGTGGAGCCCGCTCCACTCGGCGACTGGGCCGAGGATTACTGGCGCCGCGCGAGGGATGTTGGGAAGTTTACTAAGGCCCATGCCGGCGAATTCTGTGGAGCGGATTTCGTTCGCCATGTTGTGGAAAATCTCGGAGCTCAGCGCATCGAGCACGGCGTTCGCGCCATCGAGGATGACTCCGTGATCGACCTCCTGCGTGAGCGGGAGATCGCGCTGGATGTCTGCCCGATCAGCAATTTGAAGCTCGGCGTCGTCCCTTCTCCCGAGTTGCATCCCATTCGCCAACTTCTCGACGCCGGCATTCCCTGCACGCTCAGCACCGACGACCCCATTAGCTTCGGCAATACTCTCGAGGACGAGTATTTCTTCCTCGCCACCCATCTTGGATTCTCCCAAGACGAGCTTGCCTCTGTAGCCCGCAATGGATTTCGCGCCGCACTCGTCAGCGAGGAGTGGCGGACTGCCAACCTCGCCTTGTTCTAAACTTTTGCACGCCCGAGGCCGTTGTGGTTTGTTGTGGGTGCTATGAAACTCACTTATTTCGGACACTCCTGTTTCTTGGTCGAGTCTGGCGGAACCCGCCTTTTGTTTGATCCCTTCATCACGCCGAACCCGCTTGCGGCCGGCGTGGACATCACAAAAATCCAAGCCGATGTGATTTTGATCTCCCACGGTCACGCCGACCACATCGCCGATGCGGTCGTTCTTGCAAAGCAGACCGGTGCTCAAGTCGTCGCCAACTGGGAAGTCGCAGACTGGCTCGGCCGCCAAGGCGTCTCGAACACGCATCCCATGAACCACGGTGGCTCTGTCGCGCTGCCTTGTGGCACAGCGAAAATGGTCAATGCCATCCACTCCAGTTCGCTACCCGATGGCACCTACGGCGGGAATCCCGCTGGCTTCGTGGTAGAAACGGGGGAGGGATCCTTCTACTACGCCGGTGACACCGCGCTCACCCTCGACATGAACCTCATCGCTGAGGAATTTGCCCTTCGTTTTGCCGTCCTCCCAATTGGCGACACCTTTACGATGGGGGCAAAGGATGCTGTGAAAGCCGCCGAACTCTGCGGCGCGAAAAAAGTCGTTGGCGTGCATTACAACACCTTCCTGCCGATCCAAATTGACTCAGTCGCGGCGCAGGCGGTTTTCGCTAAAGATGGCCTTGAATTGCTGCTGCCCGCCATTGGCGCGACGATCGAGCTCTGATCAAAAAAACAGGCGATCGCTGGATTCACTCCTCTTTTTGAATCCACTCGGCTGAGCCGTCATCTTTCACGATTTCGATCCACTCGCCTTTGAAGGCGAGCTTCGCGGCGAGACTGGCTTGCTTGGATTGAACCTGTGGGAGGGATGCCTTTTGTTTTTCGGCTTCGGATTTCATCAGAGCCATGCGGTCAGCGTTTTCGGCATCCACCGTCTTGCGGATAAAGTCGCCGTAGTCGCCTGGAGTGTCCGCGCGGATGGCCAGCAGCGCATCGCGGCCCTCGCCGACGAGGCGCGAGTTTTTGAAAGTCTGGATATCCGCCATGCGGTTGCGCCGGGCCTCGGCCGGATCGGTGCCTGTCGTCGTGGGCGCTGATTTTTTCGCTGCCTCCTTGGCGTGTTGGTAAACATCCAGTTGCACGGCGATATCGACCTTGATCGGTTGCGGCGTGGCGAGGTTGACTGTCGGCGCGGCGCAGGAGGCAAGTAGGAGGCCTGTGGCAGTAGTGGCCAATGCGAAAGGAAGTTTCATCGTGGTGAGGTGCGGCTCCATGCGCCTGCGTTGGATTCGCCGTCATAGAGCACAGTTTCAAATGTGCGGGAACCCAGCGGGCCTTGCAACTTCAAGTCAAAGACTCCCTGTCCATCGGTGAACCAAAAATCTCCCGAGCCGGTGTCGTAGTCGAAGTCCCGTATCGCCTCGAGGGCGACGCGCAGGCTGTCGCGCTTGAGGTTGGTCCAGCCTGTGGGGATGCGGGCCAGAAGGTCATCGATTTTTCCGATTTCGAACCGGCCCGGGGCTTTGGTTTCCAAGTGGCCTTTCAAGCGGCGGATCGATTTCGACTCGGCATTAACCTGGCCGGTGAAATCGAGTGGGCCGGTCATGCGGAAGTTATGCGGGGCCATGATGCCTGTGAGTTTTCCAAGATCGACACGCGTGCCGCTGAGCCAGCCGATCCAGGGCGATTTGTCATCAAAGAAAAAGCTGAATCCGCCCGCGATGGTTCCGTTGTAGAGTTTCCCTCCAAAAAAACCATTGATGCCTTGGCGGTCGAAGGTGGCGGTGATCCACGAGTCGCCGCCTCGAAACTGGCGCCAGCGGAGATTTTTGATGCGAACCGTGCCGACGACATTGCTCATCGATTTCTCCGGGGGATATGAAAACTGGAGGCTGCCGGGCTCGGTGTTGATTTCGATCTGGTAGGCAGGGAATCCATATTCTTGAGCAGGGATTTCGAGGCTTCCGCGCAGGGTCAGCGAGGCGAGGTCGTCGAGGGAGACATTCTCCGCTGTGGTGCGGAAGTTCAGCGGGAGACCGTATTCCGTGCGGCCGCCGCTGCCGATGACAACGCTGCCGAATTTGACATCGAACCTCTTGATACGCCATCCCGGCGCGGGCGTATCGTTGCCGGTGGCCATCCGTTTCTTGGCGGCTTCCATGTAGGCAAAGAGGTCCTCGCCGATGTGGATGACGGGATGCAGCACCGTGACATCCTCCAATTCCTTCGCAAGAATCCCCGCGAGGGTGAACTTGAGAAACACGCTGCGCAGCGACATGACACGCGTAAAGGGATCGTTGGGGGAGGGGATGACAAGGTCGCTGATTTCGATTTCCTGTCTGGTGGCGGCAAGGCTGTTTGTGATTTCAGCGGGCGTCAGATTGCGGAGGGTTGTGTTGATCGTGAAGGCGGCGTCGGTCTCCGAGCGCCAGGGATTATTGCCGATGCTTGCTTTGAGGCCGCGAATATCGACGGCGCCAATTTTCCAGGTGAATGCAGGTCCGCTTGCCACATGCGCGGGCATGTGGGCGATCTGCTCAAGGGCCTGTCCTGCTGCGAGCGAACCGCCTTTGATGTCGAGATTGCGGAGTTCGAAATTTTTGACCATTTCGGCGGGGGAGCCGGTGAGACGAACCAGATCGAGGATCAGGAAGGGCTCGCGGGAATGCGGAGCGCTCGCCTGCACATCCCAGAGGGTTAGTTCAAGAGGGGTCGGAGACTCCTGACTGAAATCCTTCCAATCGAAACAAAAATTCGCGCGCACGGTGGGCTTGCCATCCTTTTCGCCCTCATAGACGACTTCGCCAAAGTCGCAAACGATGCGCCGGATGCTCAGCGCGGAACCGCCGGACTTTTCGGGCACTGGCGGAAGGACGCCCGACCATCCGGGCGAAATGGCAAGTTTGGGATTGTGCAGGTGGATCTCGCCGATGCGCCCGGCAGCGAGATCGTCCAGCGCAAAGACGATGCGGCCGCTCTCCAAGCGTGCGAGTTCCTTTCCCGTCTGAGGGTCGTTGATGACAAAGTTCGTGAACGAGATTTCGCCGGGGCCTGTCATTTGAACCTCCTGCACATCGATTTTCGAATCGGGCAGGTTTTTTTCAAAAGTCCAACGCGCCAGAGGGGCGAGGTTGCGCGAGAGGAGCAGGATGCCGGCACCTGCTGCAAAAATCAGGAGGACGAGAATCGCCGCCAGCAGGCGGAGGATGCGACTCTGAAACGGCTTTTTCAAAATGGCATCAGCCGGAGTGTGGCGGCCTATTTTTTGCGGTTGCGCGCGACTTCATCGAACAGCTCGACGATGCCGTCATCCACGCGAAGGTCCACGAGTTTCCATTTGCTCTCCGAACGGTAGAAATAAAAACGCCAGCGCAGTGGCAGGTCCTCGTTCAAGGAAATACAGGTTTGGCGGAAGAGCGCGTTGCCGATCTCGAGCGTGTCTACGATCTCGTAGCCCTTCACGGGGCCGAAATTGTCCAATGCGTCGCGGGTGCGTTTTTTCAACTGCTCGAGGTTCTCGGCTTTGGAAGCGACGAGAGTGTTTTTTGCAAGGCCCTCGTAGGCGGCATCCAGCTTGTCGGCCTTCAAAGCCTCGAAGAAGCGCTGGAGCAGTTCGGCAGGCTCCATGCTCGCCGCCGGAGTCGACGCAGGGGCTGAGGGGGTGTTTGAGAAGAGAATCCGCTTCTTTGCCTCGCCCGATTGCTGAGCGAGGGCGGTGGAGACCACAAACAAACAAGCGAGTATCGAAAAAATGCGCATGGCCAAGAGTCGTGGCTTCGCCCCTCTGATGCAAGCCTTAGGGCAGCTTTGACGCCAAGAGCGGCGAACGCATCCGAGTAAACTTTACTTTAACACGGACTATCCAAAAGGAGGCGATCGCCAAAAAATGCATGGAAGGCTTGCTTCGAGCTTTGATTGGGTGCTGGAGACCCCCGGCAAATTCTGCCTGCTTTGCTTCGCGGAGGATGCTCGCGACTCGCGAATACAGGGTGGCACAGCGGATGCTGTGTAAATGACACTATGGTTGAAGGAATTTACACCAACGCTGCCTCGCTTTCGGCTCTTGAGCGGTGGCAACAAACTATTTCACAAAACCTTGCGGCAGCCAATGTCGCCGGTTTCAAGAAGGCCAATTTCGCCATTGAGAGCGATGAGAAGAAAACCACCGATTACTCGCCCGATGGAGTCACCGCCGCCAAGCACTCTGGAGGCATACCTTCTCGCACGACCAGCGTGAATTTTGCCCCTGGCGACATGAAGGCTACCGGGAAAAACACCGATTTTGCGGTTGATGGCCCCGGTTTTTTCCAAATTCAAAATGCCGATGGGAAAAACCTTTACACACGAGACGGTGAGTTTCACATCAACCAAGACAATGTTCTGGTCACCAAACACGGTCTCCCCGTGCTCGGAGATGGCGGTCCCATCACAGTCAATCCCGAGCAAGGTGAACTCTCTGTGGCGAGGGACGGCTCGATTTCCCAAGCCGGGAATGTGCTCGGGCGCTTGAATCTCTACGATTTTGACGATCCCGATCAATTGACCCGCGTCGAGGGCGGTTTTTTTGAAGCTCCCGAAGGTGCCAATCCACAGGCCCTCGAACAAGTGGCTATCACCCAAGGCGCCATCGAAGCGAGCAATGTCATGCCCATGACAGAACTCGTGAATCTGATCGCTGTGTCTCGCGCCTACGAGGCGGCCCAGCGCTCGGTCACCTCGCACGACGATCTCATTTCCAAAGCCATCAACTCACTCGGCGCAACCGCCTAACCCTGAAATATTATGTTAAGAGCCCTTCAAGCCGCTTCCACTGGAATGGAAGCCCAACAGATGAACCTCAACACCATCGCGAACAACCTCGCGAATGTGAACACGACCGGTTTCAAGAAAAACAAAATCGAGTTCCAAGACATGCTCTACCAGAAGAAGCGCGAGGTTGCTGCCGAGCAGGGGGCCGGAAATCTCACGCCCACTTCGGTGGAAGTCGGAAATGGAACCCGCGTGGTCTCGACAGCGAAAATCTATAGCCAAGGCCAACTCACGCAAACCGGAGAGAAAATGGATGTCGCCATTCAAGGTGATGGCTTTTTCGAGGTTCAGCGCCCCGACGGCACCACCGCTTACACACGCGATGGCGGCTTCAAGTTGGGCTCCGATGGACGCGTTGTGACCAATGATGGTCTGCCCGTTCTGGGCGGTTTCCAGCCGATCCCGGTGGATGCCCAGAATGTCACCATCTCATCGACCGGCCAAGTCACCGTCGAGACTCCCGGCGGTCAGCAGAACTTCCAGTTGCAGTTGGTGCGTTTCAACAACCCGGCCGGACTTCGCAGCGCTGGCGGCAATCTTTTTGACGAAACCCCTGCCAGCGGTGCTCCCAATTTGGGAAATCCTGCTCAGGCTGGATTCGGCTCGCTTCTGCAAAACCATCTTGAAACCTCGAATGTCAATGTCGCCGAAGAGATGGTGAACATGATTCTCGCCCAGCGCGCCTATGAGGTGAATGCCAAGGCGATTCAATCATCCGACCAGATGATGGAGCAGGCTAATAACATTAAGCGTTAATGAATCTTCTCACCGCAATTTTTCTTCCCATCGCGGCGGCAGCCTCGCTACAGGCTGCCGATCTGGGAGGTATTACCGCTCCGTTGGCTCATGCGCCGACAAATCCGCTGGCCGCGACTTTTCAAAAAGCCGAGCCTGCATCCGCTCCGGCCGTGGTCACGGCTCCAAACGCTGTGACCATTGGCGAGCGCGAACTCGTCGATGCCTTGCAACGGGAACTCACTGCCCGCTACTCGATCGACGGGGATCTCAAAATCTCGCTTACCCAGGACTGGAAACCGCTCGAAATCCGCAACGGCCGCGATTGGAAGCTCGTCATCGATCAAGCTCCGCTCGGAGGGCTTTCCTCCAGACCTCAAATCCGCTTCCACATTGTAGCCGGTGGCAATCAAATCGGTTCCTGGCAAGAAACCCTTCGCGCCTCTCTCTGGCGTCCCATCTGGATCGCTACCCGCCGCTTGGACCGCGGTGCCACGCCGGATTCCTCCTCCTGCGCCCTCAAAAATATCGATACTCTTGCTGAAAATCTCTCCTATGTCCCGGCGGATACGGATCTTTCCATCTACGAGATGGCGCAAGGCGTGGGACAAGACCGCCCGCTCACTTCGCGCGACCTCTCCCTGCGTCCGCTGGTTCGCAAAAACCAGCTTGTCGATGTGATTGTCTCCGAAGGCTCCCTTAATATCACCATGAAAGGCTTGGCACTTGGCACAGCTGGTGCTGGGGAAATGGTAAGTATCCGAAATCCAGATAGCCGCAAGGACTTTCAAGCCAAAGTCGTCGGAATCAATACCGTCCAAGTCAAATTTTGATATCCACCATGAAATTTTCTTCAGTATCCCTCGTTTCTGCCTGTGCGTTTTCCGTTTTTGCCTTCGGCGTCAAACCCGCCCAAGCCGGATCCCTTTGGCTGAAGGAGGGCTCAAATGAGCAGAGTATGTTCGCGGATAAAATCGCCCGCAACATTGGTGATATTCTCACGATTGTTGTCTCGGAGGATACCTCCACCCAGCAGACCGCTCGAATCAAGACCTATGAGAATACTCAAGGCGGCACGGGTATTTTTCCTGCACTCAACGCCACATTGAATGGTTTTGTTCAAGCTTTGCCAAGCTGGCTGAGCAAGCAGTCCGGAGGGACAGTTGATGAGAACGATGTGACTATTCCAACTCTGGATATCGCCGCCAAGAGCGAGTGGAACGGTGGTGGTGACACTCAAAACACTCTTACTTTAACGAACCGCACTGCCGTGACGGTGGTGGATGTTTTGCCAAACGGAAACCTCGTCGTGGAAGGCGCCAAAATCATCCGCGCCGGCCAAGAGTCCCAATACGCCTACATGCGCGGCATTGTTCGCCCGATCGACATCGCCTCCGATAATACCGTTCCTTCCACCAAAATCGCCGATGCCCAAGTTGAGTTTATTCCCGAAGGCGAGCTTACTGAAGCCCAGAAGAAGGGTTGGCTCGTGCGTATATGGGATAAAATCAAGCCGATGCCTTAATTTTTTAAAATCGTGAAAAAGCTTGCTCTCATTCCACTTCTCACAGCGATTCTCGTCAATCCGCTCCCCGCGCAGGTCGGAGACTCTTCGCCCATTACCCTCAACTACTCCGGTGGTTCCCGCATCAAGGATCTCATCGATGTCGAAGGCGCGCGGGACAACCAATTGAACGGCTACGGACTCGTTGTCGGTCTCGCCGGCACGGGTGACAGCAAAATCGACTCGACTCTGCAGAGTATTGCCAATGCTTTGAAAACTTACGGCATCAATGTGCCTGCTGATGACATCAAGTCCGGCAATGTTGCCGCCGTTATGGTAACCGCAGATATTGGGCCCTTTTCCAAACCTGGTTCCCGCATTGATGTTACAGTCTCATCCATCGGCGACTCAAAAACACTTCAAGGAGGCGTCCTTCTTCAAGTGCCACTGCAAGGTGCTGATAAAACAGTCTACGCCGTTGCCCAAGGTCCCATCGCCGTGGGAGGCTTTCTCGGCGGTCAAGGCGGACCCGGTGGTGCGACTGTTCAGAAAAACCACCCCACCGTTGGCACAATCCCGAATGGAGCCATCGTGGAACGCGAAATTCCCACGCAGATCGTTCAAAACGGTTCCTTGAATCTCAATCTCCGCGAAGCCGACTTCATCTCAGCCGCTCGCATGGCTGAGGCGATCAACCGCGTGTTCCCGAACACCGCCGTGGCACGCGATGGACGCACCGTGAATGTGATCGTCCCGCCGGAATACAACTCCTATGAAGTAAATTTCCTCGCCAGCCTCGGTGGTATCGAATTGGAGCCGGATTCCGTCGCCCGCGTCGTCATCAACGAGCGCACCGGCGTGATCGTCGCCACATCCAATGTCCGCGTGTCCAAGGTGGCCGTCAGCCACGGTTCGCTTACGATTTCCATCGCCTCCACACTCACGGCCAGTCAGCCGAACGCGCCGCTGATCGGCAATGCCGCCGGCCAGACTGCTATTCTGCCAAGCACCACGACTGATGTGACTGAGCAAAAAGGCTCCTTCAAAGTCGTCGAAGAGGCGCCTACTATCGAGAAGGTGGCCGCCGCACTCAATGCTCTCGGCGTTTCAACCCGCGACATGATGTCCATCTTTCAAACCATGAAACGCGCTGGTGCCCTCCAAGCCGAACTCGTCTTGAACTAAACTTATGGAAATCTCAGCCCTCACTCCCCACATCCAAGCCGACCTGACACCGGCAAACGGAAAAATTTCCTCACCCGAGGATGCAAAAATTGCCGACTCCTGCAAACAGTTCGAATCTATCCTCTGGCGCAGCATGCTAGAAAAGGCCCTGCAGCCCATGATGAACCAAGATGCGCCGGGAGCCGATAAGACAGGAACCTACAACTACTTCCTCTCAAATTCCATTTCCGAATCCGTAAGCGGAGGTCCCAACGGCATCTCCTCGCTCCTCCAAGCCCAGCTTTTGAAGAAACCTCAATCCATCTAACACTATGAACATCCAAGAGAAATTCAAAGAGATCGTCGCCGCATTGCAAAACGAACTCCAAGAGTATGGAGGTCTGCTCCACCTCTTCGATCGTCAGCAAAATTGCATCATCCACCAGGACCCAACGGGATTTTTGGACATTAATGTCGATGTGGACGAGCAAATCGCTAAACTCACCCACATCCGCGAACAGCGCGAGGAATTGGTTCGTCAAACGGCTGTTGCGATCGGAAAGTCGGCCGATATCACCCTCTCCTCGCTCACTCACACCTTCCAACCCGAGCACCAACCGCTCCTCCGTGCCCTCATTGATGAGATCAACGACCTCATCACCCGCACCCAGCGCCGCACCCGTCAAAACCGGATGCTCCTCGCCCAGTGCGTGGAGTCGGCACGACAATTGCTAGCAGTTAGAAACCCCGGAGCAATGCCAGGCACCTACGGGTCACACGGACAGATCAGAACATCATACATACAGGAAAAATACACAGCGGCTGTCGCCTGACGAGTTCAGGCCAAGCCGCCTCGAAAACTCAACAAGGAAGTTAAAATATGTCAGGCCTCATCGGTTCACTCCAAAACAGCAGTGGCGCCCTCCGCGTTCACTCCAAAGGTCTTGAAGTCGCAGGCAAAAACCTCGCGAACATCAACAACCGTGGCTATTCCAAAGAACGCGTCGCAATCGGTGACCGCGGATCTATTGACACAGGCATCGCCACCGAGAGCATGGGCGTCGAAGCCATGGGGCTCCGCCAAAACCGCGACGCTCTCCTCGACAAGAGCGTCATGCGGGAAATCACCTCCACCGGTTCCCTCGAAGCCGCCAAAAAAGTCCTCGAAAGCGCCGAAATCGCGCTGGGTCAGTTTCTTGATCGCACCAAAGATTCGACTTCTATCCAAAACGCCTCTGGGGCCAGTGGTGGTGGCATTAGCGATGCTCTTACCGACTTTTTCAATGCTTGGGAGAGCTTTTCTGTCAAACCAAACGATGTCGGAGAGAGGCAACTGCTTCTTGCAAAAGCACAAATCCTTGTAGATAAAATCAACGCGACGGATAAACGGCTTGAGCAAGTTCAGAAGGATGCCGATGCCCAGTTGACAACCGATGTAGGCGTTGTGAATGGTCTTCTGGCGGAAATAGCCAAAACTAACGAATACATCGCAAAAGCCGAACTCGTTAAGCCTTTCTCTGCTGTTGATCTCCGAGACCAGCGCCAAGCCAAACTCGAAGAACTCTCGCAGTATATCAATGTCCAGTTCGAGCCCATCGTGCCCGATGGACTAGGGCAGATCACCGTTTCATCGAATGGAATAAATCTGATCGATGGCAAAAATGTCCTTGGTAAATACGAATACGATCCTAACTCCGCCGCACCTACGGCTCCAGCTACCCGTTTGAAATTTAATGCGGTAGACGACACAAAGGATGCCACATTTAATCTTGGTAATCTTCCAGAAGGCAAACTCGGAGCACAAATCACTGCCTCGACATCGAGTGTCAAAGGTGCTCGCGATGGAATCTCGCTTCTGGCAACAAATTTGAGGGCTTCTATAAATGAGGTTTATCAACAAGTTGATACAACGAATAATCCTCAGTTCTTTGCAGAAACCGCCGCAGGTTCCAAAATCACATTAAACTCCGCAATCACAGCAAATACTCTCAAAGCCTCTGCCAGAACCGGAGCCAACGATATTGCCCTAAAAATTGCTGGTCTTGGAACAGACCCGATTACGGCTCTCGGAACCAATGTGACATTTGTGGGTCACTTCAATAAAACAGTGACAGTTATTGCCCAAGAGCTGAACACAACAAACATCCGGCTCGAGGATCAAAACCTCAGTCAGGAAATGGCTGTGAACAATCGCGATGCTTTCAGCGGCGTTTCCCAAGATGAGGAGATGACGGACATGATGAAATTTCAGCGCAGTTTCCAGGCATCAGCCCGCCATGTGAATGTCATCGACACCCTTCTCGAACAAGTTGTCAATCGCCTCGGAGTAGGTTAAGAAAGCTAAATCGCCATGAGAGTCACCTTCAATTCCTTTCCAGATACACTTCTCGGTCGCCTTCAATCGCTCGGCAGCGAGCAGAACAAGGCACTCACACAACTCAGCACAGGTCAGCGCATCGCAGCGCCCAGCGATGATGCGCCCGCCATGCAGCGCATTCTGAACCTCCGCGTCGAAAAGAAGCAAAATCAGCAATACCATCGCAATTCGACAGATGGATTGGAAGTCAGCAAGGTGACTTTTTCCTCTCTCGAGCAAATTAAAGACCTCCTCGTTCGCGCATCAGAATTATCTGCCAATGTCAATGGAGCCACTTCCGAGCAGGAATTCAAAGCCAAGGCCTCCGAAATCGACCAACTCATCCAGCAGGGTCTCAATGTGGCCAATACCAAATTGCGTGGTAGCTACCTGCTGGCAGGAGAGGCTTCTGGAGCGCCGGATGCGCCGTTCACAGCAAATTCTACCAATGGCAAGGTGACACAGATTGATTATCGATACCCAATCGCTGACCAACCAGACGATGCCAATTCCCAGATGCACATCGGTGAGGATACAAAAATCTCTGCTTTCACGACTCCGCGTGAGAACCGTCAAGTTGCCGATCTCCTGAATAAAATGATCGCCATGCGCAATGCCATGACGGACACGCCGACCGCTCCTGCGACCAAGGCCTCCTCTGTTTTGGGGTTGCGGGACGATTTGGCTGAAAAGGAAGATCAAATCCTCTCCGCCCTCTCCCGTGCCGGCACCATCCAATACCGCCTCGAGACCGCGATGAAGGATTTGGAAGTCCGCTACGAGGGCACCGAGAAGCTCATCTCGACGGATGCCGACATCGACTTCGCTGAGGCCACTGTTCGCCTCAATCGTGCGCAAATGGCTTATCAGGCGGCCATCCAGAGCGGCGCGAGAATCCAGAGTAATTCTCTGCTCGACTACCTCCGCTGATTTCGTTAGCTAATCTTCATCATGCTCGTTGAAGCCTCGATCTCGGGTCAGCAGGAATTTGTTCCTGATGAGTCGAACAACAAATTTTTCATGCCGGAGGGTCTTATCGGTCTTCCGGATTTCAAAAGGTTCGAGCTCATTGTGGACCCGGAGAGTCTGCCTTTCGTGGTGCTGCGAGCCGTCGAGGGCGATGAAATCCAAATCCCGGCCGTCGAACCAGTCGGGTTGGTTGAAAATTACCGCCTCGACATCGGAGACGCTGACGCCGAAATGCTTGGCCTCGTCGGCGCAGATTCAAATCCCCTCATTCTCAATGTAGCGACCATCAAGTCCTACGAACCGCAGAAGGTGACACTCAACCTCGCGGCCCCTATCCTCATCAACCGTCGCACACGGGTGGGAAAACAAGTCGTTCTGATGAATTATCAGAACTACTCGACCACCCATGTCCTCATCGACGAAACAGCATAAGCATCCACAGAAAGACCACTCCGATGCTTACACTTTCTCGAAAAATCAACGAAACGATCCAGATCGGTGACAACATCGTCCTGATCGTAAAGCGTATTGACGGCGACAATGTGCGCATCGGTATCGAAGCGCCCAAGACCATCCCTATTTACCGGGGCGAAATCTACGAGGAAATCAAAGCCCAAAACCTCGAAGCCATCCGCAATCCCCAGACCTCGCTTACCAAGCAAAACCTCGGCAAGCTCCGCCTCGCTGCCCAAGCCGCCCGCGACGCCGCTGCACGCAAGGCCGCAGAGGGACCCAATAAGGAGTAGGGGGGGGCGAAAAAGTTTAGACATGATGGCAGGAGAAACATGATTAGCAGGAAGTGTTCTGCCGATTTGAGCGGTGTTATCTGACTTTCCCCCTCTCTGTGTCCTCTGTGTTCTCCGTGGTAAAATAAAACCCTTTCTGCTTCGCATAGATTCGCGATCACTCCAAAAACTTCCTGCTTCCTCGCGGCGCAAACCTCCCGATATTCGCCTTCGGGTTTCGCATGTCTCGAGTCGATTCATCCATCGGCAAAAACCCCGCATTCCCCGAAGCAAAGGACACCATCGCCTTGCCACCATGCCGGAAGTGCGCGGTGACCTCGCGCTCGTCGATGCCGTAGAATTCCTCAAGCATCGGATTGCGTGCTGAGGCCGGCCTCTGAAATGTATTCACCTGCGCTGCCGTAAAAAAAACCACGACCTGCGACGGATCGGAGAGCGCCGTTTGCCTCTTGAGCACGCCGCTTCCCATGAAGCCTCCGCCGAGAAGCGTGTTATAGCCCACTCCGATATAGCCATTCCGGTATTTCGGTTTGAACGCCTTTCCGCCCAGCGCAAAGCTCGGATCCGGCCGGAATCCCTTCGGCACATAGTTTGCCAGCGGACCCTTGGTTGGATCAAAATTCCGCTGCCCCTCCGGGCTACTCATGCTCGTCGAACTCTCAAACCCAAACCACCAGGTTGCCCCCGCTCCATTCGCGGCATCATTCGTCCGGTAGGGCCAAAAAGTATAGTTGTTGTCGCCCAAGTAAGCCATGCCGCCCGCTGCCAGTTGACGAATATTGTTAGCCGAAACAGCTAGCGACGAACTCGCGTAAGCCTGCTTCGCCGCCACAAAAACAATTGCTCCCAAAATGGTCACTATCGCCATCGAAATCATCAGCTCCACCAGCGAAAAACCGCGAGAAGGGGGCATGGCCGTCCCGGCCGTGCAGGCACTGGCTACCCTTGAAAAACGGAATCTATTTTTCACAACTCCGCCAACCGCACACACAGGCGGGACGCCTGTGCCCCTCTCTTGACACAAAGTCCCGGCCAGCGCGCCCGCCCTCGGGTGCCCCGCCATGCACCCTCGCGGGGAGGTTGTAACAAATGCGCCCGAAGGCCGCTGGACACCTCCCTCACGCATTGGCCCGTCGTCTTAACATGAAAAAAACGAGTGCAATCGTCACAAGAATCGCCACAGATGGCTCGGGGACTGATGCCGCAAAAGGTTGCGCTACCGCAGTTGTTGCAAATCCCGGAGCGAAACTGAACGCATCCCATGAACCGTCCACCAGTTCACGATCAGATGCACCGATGGGTGAGGTGGTCCAGGTTACTGACGAATAAGCCTCAGCTGCAGAGGTGTTGTAAGTATAAAGAGTCGTATCTCCCCAATTTGTGTAATCGAAATTCCCTCCGAAAATACTATACGCCCAATACCCAGTCGCCCAATCTGCGCGTGTGCGGTTCTGATTACCATCATTAAAGCCGATTGAAAAAAGAGAATCCCCGAAACCATAGCGCTCCATCGTAAGGGTCATGCGACTATCAGAACCCGTGGAAGTCCCCAAAATCGTCGTAGGATCGCCTGGTGGCGTAACTGTCGTCATCCCCGCAATCGCCTTGAGCATGCCGATGCCGGTCGCATTTCCGCTCCATCGATATCCCCATGCCAGCGAGGTAGGCGTGCCGCCGTCGTTCCATTGCAGAACCAATGCCGACCGATTCGGTCCACTTCCCGTCCAAAATTCGATATCATCAAAACTCTGAACCAGCGTCTGCGCTTTCGCTCCGATGGCGCCCACTACAAGCAGCGAGGCTGCCAATATGATTTTCATTTTTGTCCTTCTTTCAAAACACGGGGATGTCATAGGACAATCCCTTCCCCCGAGTCGAAAGGACTACCCCCGGCACGGACAGTCATGCGCTGCCGTTGCGCCATTGCAGGCGCTGTGCGGTTTTCTCCGCCGGTTCGAACCCGGACTTTGACCTTTGCGCGACAGTGAGGGACTTCCACCCTTGCTTTCCTAGGCCGACGGATTGGTTGAAATGTGAAAAAGAGCTGTTCGAAAATTCGAGCATTTAACAAAGCCGAGCCTTTTGGGAGAAGGTCGTCAGTTGACAATGTATCCTCATATTCAAATATGTTGATATGTTCTGTCAATGCCGAAAATAAAAAAAGTTTCCAAGCTGTTTCGTAACGACAGACCAAGTCGCAAAAAACCTGCAATTAACCCGCAGAGGAAAAAAATGCCGACTTTTAAAGTAAGTAAATTTCCTTTTAGGGGCACTTTTTTCCAGTTTTGTCCCGTTTTTCCGGATTTCGAGACTTGGCACGGGGTTTGCTTCACTACTTGTGCAGTGAAACGACCCATGGATTGGGTCACAACAAATAAATCATTATGATATCAATCAACGTAAACCCAGCGGCCAGCGGAGCTGGTCTTAACCTCGGAAAAGCCAACGAAGCCCTTCAGAAAAGCCTTTCCCGGCTTTCAAGTGGCCGACGCATTGTAACCTCCAGCGACGACGCCGGTGGTCTCGCGGTTTCAATGAAAATGGCAGCAGCCCAAAAACGCACGGAAGCTACTGCAATCAACCTCAGGAACATGGTTTCTTTCTTGGATACCCAAGATGGTGCCTTCAAAGTTGCCGATAAAGTGGTTAGCCGCATGTCGGAACTTGCTGCTCTCTCTCGCGATGTTTCTAAAAACTCGGGAGATATTGAGAATTACGACAAGGAATTCTCCAACCTCAAGTTGCAAATGATGAGTTTGGCGACAGAGAAGTTCAATGGTGTGCCACTATTCGATGGATCCACACCAGTTGGCAAAGAATTTACTGTCCCTACATCCGAAGATGGGTCGCAAAATACATCTGTTACCCAAGCCGGACTCGCTTCGGATCCTATGATGGATATGATGAATAATGGATTTCATACTTTTGAGATTCAAGGAAATAAGTTTATAGCGCCACTTGGTTCAGACCTTACTGCAGCGACCGGATTCACCGCTTATCAAATTCCTGGTGGCGTCCTGTCCCCTGTTGAGTTGACTGGAACTTTTGTTACTACTACTACTGGAACAGCTACTTTGACTGTCCAAGTTACCGATATTCCGACTGTTGCAGGGACCCCTCCAATTCCATCACAATCTACGATAACATCTACCGGCGGTAGCGTTGCTATTTCAAGAGCTTCAACTTCTGTTCTTGATGCTACAGATATCGACGAATTTATCCAAATTGAAAATTCTAGTGGTCAAACAGTTCAGAATACAAATCTAAACTATTCAAATTCTGACGAATATGCATTCCTCACTCAAGAGGCTCTTCAGCAGCTCGCTGACATGCGCGCGCAAAACGGCGCGGAAATGAGTCGTATCAATTTCGCTCAAGACCTCTTGAATATCAACGCTGTCAACCTTGAAGCCGCCAACAGCCGTATCATCGATGTCGATGTCGCTGCCGAGAGCAGTCAGTTGGCCCGCTTCCAAATCCTGCAACAGGCTGGAACAGCGATGCTCGCTCAAGCGAACACAAGCCAGCAGTCGCTCGTCCGCTTGCTCCAAGGCTAAGCGCCGGAAACAAGTTGAATTAACAAACAGGAGGCTCTCCGAAAGGAGGGCCTCTTTTTTTGTGCTCATAGAGCCCTCTCTGGGCAGCGGCGCTTCTGAAAGACCGGCGCTATAACACAGAATGCCCTTCATGCGATATGGGGCTTGCAACCCATTTTCCGTGTGGTTAGTAACTTCCATAGTCTTTGGAATTCAAATCATGAGCACGAAGAAAAAAACGGATATTGATAAGGTTCCAGTCCAAGCAAAAACGCTAGTCCCCCTTGCGAGAAGCAAGTCAGGGACCTCGTTGAAAAAGGTTAAATCTCCTGACAAGGAATCTTCATCGGTTCCTAAAAAAATAGCGAGTCGCAGGAAGACATCAGCTGTGGCGCAGGACTCGGTTGCAGCAGTCGATCTTTTAAATGATTTAGGCAGCCTGCCGCGCAGCTACGGAGAGGAGGTTTTGTTCCTTGTTGCCCAAGATCCGCACTGGCTCTTTACCTATTGGGATATTGATATTTCGCGGCATCCGGGTGGGCCTTGCATTTTGAGGGTGGAGCATGCTTCGGGCGATTTGGAGCAGGAGATCGAAGTCTCGTTCGAGACGCGAAACTGGTATATTCCCGTTCAAAAAGCGGGTGGATCGTATGCGGTCGAAATGGGTTTCCACCGCTACGGAAAATGGAACTCGATCGCGCGTTCGCCGATTGTCACCACGCCGCGCGACAAGTTTTCCGAGTCGGCGGCATTTGATTTTGCCACGCTGCCGATGCACATCAGTTTTCAGCGTTTGGTGGAAAATGTGTCGCATTCGTTTGCGTCTTCGGAGGAATTGCTGCCTGCTCTCATCAAGATCCAGCAAGCCCTGCCGATTGGCCTTTCCAGTGGATTCCCGCTCGAGGCGCGTGACCACGAAATTTTACAAGCCTTGCTGGGGAGCGAGATTCTGGCTGGCATTTCCAGTGGGCAGTGGAATTCCGAGGAGTTGCACTCCGCCATTTCCCAACGCCTTCGCGAGAGTCTTTCATCCGCTGAGGTGGAGGAGTTTTTCTCGCGTCTCCCCCAGTGGAACTCGGAGAGTGCCCTCTTCAGTGGATTTCAAAAATTGGCCACCGAACTTTCGGGTTCCTCATCATTCTTGGGGTCAGCAGGCTTCGTAGGGCTTCTGGTGCGTCTTCAAGAATTGCAGACGGAGAGCAGTCTCTTCAGCGCGTTTGAAAAAATCTCCGCCGAACTCGCGGCCTCCTCTTCCTCGATGGGTTCCGCGGCCTTCGTCGGCTTGCTCGCGCGTCTTCAGCACCTGCAAGCGGAGAGCAGCCTCTTCAGCCAGTTTCAAAAGATGTCCACCGAGATTTCCAGTTCCTCCTCGCAACTGGGTTCCGCCGCTTTCACAGAAATTCTGGCACTCAACCTCTCCAGTTGGCTCACAGGACTCGTCACCAGTTGGGGAGGGGCCTCGGAAACGCTGACCCGCTTGTCTGCGCCGACATCTTGGAGTGGATCCGAGTTGTCATCCGCCAGCGAGTTCGCTGCTCGCGCAGCATTGAGTTCCTGGCTCGCCGAGTCCTCCTCATCGTGGAAGGGCGGCGAAATCTCCATGCAGGCACTGGCCGCCATCTCCAGTTGGAGCAGCGAGATCATGGCTGCGCAGGGATTCGCCGCCAGCAGTTGGAGCGCATCACAGAATTGAAACGCCGCGCCGCCAAAAACTCGCCGTCCAAGGCTGCGCCTCTGGATCGCCAAGCCGACGAGTTTTTGCGGCATCTCGAAGCCGAGAAAAACGCCTCGCCACAGACGATTCGCACCTACCGCACTTCGTTGGAGGTATTCCGCAAATTCTGTCCCTCCGGCTCTTGGACGGAACTGCGCGCCGACGACTTCCGGGCCTGGATGCTCGACATGATGAAGGCCGAAATGGCGAGATCCAGCGTGCGTTTGCGCTTCGCGGCGATGCGGGCATTCTATGCCTTTCTCCACATGCGGCGCACGATCTCAAAAAATGTGCTGCTCGAAATCTCCCTCCCCAAAGCCGAGAAACAACTGCCCCGGTTTCTCACCACCTCGCAGGTAGACAACCTTGTTGCCGCTCCCGCTGCGGCTCAAAAAAACAAGCAGGCGCCGTCTTGGATGGCTGCCCGCGACACAGCGGTGATTGAGCTTTTCTACTCGACTGGAATGCGACTCTCGGAGCTCGTCGGCCTGGATGTGCGTGATGTCGATCCGATCAGCGAGACGGCACGAGTGACGGGAAAAGGCTCTCGCGAACGGGTGTGTCCGGTCGGCGGACCCGCCCTCGAAGCGATCCAGCGCTATCGTCACGCCGCTCGTGTGAATGCTGGGCCTCTTTTCATCAACAAATCGCGCCGCCGCCTCTCGACGCGTGCCGTGAATTCCCTCCTGAAGCTCCGCCTCGCACAAGCCGGCCTGCCAGCCGATCTCTCGCCACACAAACTCCGCCACAGCTTTGCGACACACCTTCTAGATAATGGCGCCGACCTGCGCAGCGTGCAGACTCTGCTGGGCCACGCCAGCCTCTCCACGACACAAATCTACACCCATGTCACCATCGAGCGCCTCAAGGCCGCCTACATGGCCGCCCACCCAAGGGCCGAGGGGTAAAAAAACCGCGCCTGCCGCCCCTGAGACGCCGCTTCGCGGCTGAAGAATGGGTCAAGCCGGAGGTCGACCTCCCAAGGATTTCGCTCTGCCGCGCGGTTTTGTAGCGGCTGTCTATGACTGCCGAATCGGAGCCCTCCCCCCCAGCGCTCATAGAGACGCTGCTACAGCAATCGCGCGGCAGCGTGCTCGTGTATGCAAGGTAGGGTCGGCGCGCCGCCTCTGACCTATTTGCGCGGCGTGCTTGCTAAGCCGGAGACGCGAAGCGCAGAGGCTGGAGCCGCCATTGCATCCAGAAGAAACGCTGCCGGGGCGGCTGAATCTTGGGACGCCGACGGCGCGGCATCCCTACCTTGGATTACGAAGCGCGCCTCCACCTCGTCGACAAACAAACCACGCTCGCGCCCGCAGCGTTCATAGAGCGGACGCGACACTCGGGACTCAGGCTCCTATTCCAGATTCTGCCGATTTTCGGTGACCTTCGCCGTTCTGGCAGGGTTGCTGAGTTCGATCAGGTCGCTGATGATGCGGACGGCTTCGTTGCGGATGGGATCAGGTTCGGGAGTTTTCTTGGAGTCCTTTTTTTCCTCTTCGGTTTCTTCCGGATCCTCTTCGAGGTTGTATTTTTTATCGCGCTCGCGCTCGTAGGCTACGACTTCCAGTTCTTCGCGGTTGTTTTTGACATCGTCGAGTGTGACTTGCCAGACCTTGGCATTCACCATTGAGCCACGGGCTGCGCGCTCCTCTTTGCGGGCTTCTTTGCGTTTTTTCTCGTCGGCGAGTTCCTTGCGGCGGATGTCTTCGTTCGTGCTGATGGTGTTTTTGGCCAAGCGCTCGCGGAAGCGCTGCATGTCCTCATTCACATAAATGAATTCAGGATCGCTCAGGATGCGTTTCTTCGAGCGTTCGCGAAGCTCGTCGAGAAAGAGGTTTGCGGCGGGTGTTTTGTCCTTCGAAATCAAAACAACGGGCGCCACTTCGTCGTAGTCGAGCGGGTTCTTGAGTGAGGCCTCGCCGATCTCGGCGTTATCTGTGCGGGAGGGTAGGACGATGTCCGACTCGACGCCTTTGATTTGGGTCGATCCCCCGAGAATGCGGTAGAACTTTTGGATTGTGAGTTTGAGCGCGCCGGCTTCGGGCTTTTTGACATTGAAAAACGGAAGCGACATGGATTTGTCGAGGTCCACAATGGTTTGCACGGTGCCCTTGCCGAAACTGCGCTCGTCACCAACCACCAGCGCGCGACCGTAGTCCTGGAGCGCGGCGGCAAAAATCTCGCTCGCCGAGGCGCTCAGGCGGTTCATCAAAACAATCATTGGACCCGTGTAGGAAACCTCGGGGTTTTTGTCGCTGTTCACCGTGATCTTTCCGCTGGGGTCCTTGGCTTGCACAACCGGCCCCTGCGGGATGAAGAGCCCGGTGAGATTTATGGCTTCTTCGAGGGAGCCGCCACCATCGCGGCGCAGGTCGATCACGAGCCCTTCGATGTTTTCCTTTTTGAGTCGTGTCAGGAGTGCTTCGACATCCACTGTTGTGCTCTTGGGCTCCCCGTCGCCGCTCATGTTGGCGTAGAAGGATGGCAGGGTGATCCAGCCGATGCGGGAGACTTTGCCTTCGGCATTCGTCACATCCAGAAGCTCCGCCTTGGCCTCCTGGTCTTTCAATTTCACCTCGTCACGGGTGATCTCGATGATGGAGCGCTTGGAGGGATCATCCGCATCGTTCGGGATGACCTGCAGGCGGACGACGGAGTTTTTGGCTCCCCGGATTTTTTCCACCACCTTGTCGAGTTTCATGTCGACGACATCTTCAAACTCCTTCTCCCCTTGTCCCACAGCGAGAATGCGGTCGCCAACCTTGAGACGTCCATCGCGGTCGGCTGGTCCTCCGGGAACGATTTCCATGATTTTTGTGTATCCATCTTCCGAGCGCAGGACGGCTCCAATGCCCACCAGCGAAAGCTTCATGTTGATCTGGAAATTCTCCATCTCCGTCGGGCTCATGTATTCTGAGTGGGGATCGTAGCTTTGCGTGAGGGCCTTCAGGAAGGTGCTGGTGACATCATCCGGGCTCATCTCCCGCACATTCCGCAGGGCCTGGTCGTAGCGGCGTGTCACGGTTTCCTCCGGGGAGCGGAGTTTCAATTCGCTGAGGTGTTCCTGAAGGAGTTCGGCCTCCACACGGTCGCGCCAGATTTTATCGGCTTCCTCGAGGTTTTTTGGCCACGGGGATTTCTGGCGGTTCAGCTCGACTTCGCGCTTGCCTTTGAAGTCGTATTTTTTTGTCGCCAGTTTTTTGTTCGATGAGACTCGGTTTTCCACGCGTTCCTTGAAGCGGTCAAAAATTTCCCTCGAAGGCGAGAGGTCGCCGGAGCGGATGAATTTGTGCAATGACTCGGCGTATTTCAGATTGAATTCATCGATATCCTGCTGGGTGAAATAGAGCTTGTTGTAGTCAAGGAGTTCCAGGTAGGTCGCAAGGAGCTTTGCAGACATCTCCCCGTCCATTTCCTTGCGGCTGTAGTGGGCCTGCTGGAGCCAATTTGCGACGGCCAAGGCGACTTGCCCCTGATCGACCGCGTTGGATTTTTCGGCGCGAACCGGCAGGAGGAGGACCAACGCCGTGAAGATGGAGGCGATGGCGTGTTTGGAAAAATTCATGATGATTGGATTGAAAACCTTGCAGAGATCCCGACAAAAATCAAATCTCCGCTTCCTCATCATACGACCCGATAGCACATGAAGCCGTTCAAAATTTTCACCGGAGGTCCGCTGGACACCAACGCCTACTTTTTCCAGACCCCTGCGGGAAACCTTCTTTTCGATGCTCCGCAAGGCGCCGACGATTATTTTGCTGGGGAGAAGATCGATTGGTTGCTTCTGACCCATGGACATTTCGACCATGTGATGGATGCCGCAAAAATCCAGCGTCGCCATGGTTGCCGCGTTGCTTTTCACCCGGATACCGTTCCCATGCTGGCTGACGGGGCTTTTTTCAAGAAGCATGGATTCGACATCCAATATGAGCCTTGCAAGGCGGATTTGCTTCTCGAAGAAGGCGAAACTCAAGCCATCGCCGGACTCAAAATCCTCTGCCTCCATGTGCCTGGCCATTGCCCGGGGAGTTTGTGTTTTTATTTTGCCGAAGACGGTTTGCTCGTGGCGGGAGATGTTCTTTTCCGCGAAGGGGTAGGGCGCTGGGATCTGCCGGGCGGCGATGGTCCGCTCCTCTTCGATGGCATTCGCAAAAAAATCTTTCCACTCGACTCGGCGACTCGCGTCCTGCCGGGCCATGGCCCCGAAACCACGGTCGGCCATGAAATCGAATGGAATCCGTATGTTGGCGAGGTCTGAAATTCCAAGCTCGACAGACCACAACGGATTCCGCATTTCTTACTGAAGCTACCCACCAACCCCGATCTACTTTATGCCAAGTTTCAACTATGTCGCACTCGACGCCCGAGGCCAGGAAACCACCGGTGTCATTGACGCCGCCTCCCAAGCCGAAGCCGTAGCCCAGATCAGGCAGGCGGGATACTTTCCCAAGTCGATCACGGAGGGAGGCAAGGCCCCCAAACGCAAGGCCGCAGCGCCTTCGGCATCCGTCGCCAAGAAGGACATCAAGATCAACCTGAACATCCCCTTCCTTGAAAAGAAGACGATCAAGGGACGGACTCTGATGATTTTCACGCGGCAGCTTGCAACGCTGATCGACGCTGGCTTGCCACTCCTTCGCGGGTTGACTGTCCTTTCCAAGCAGGAGCCCGATCCAGTCCTTAAAAAAACCATCGTTTCCATAGCCGACTCCGTCCAAGGCGGAGGCACATTTTCCGAGGCGCTGGGCGGCCACCCGCGTATCTTCAACAAGCTCTACATCAACATGGTCAAGGCGGGCGAACTCGGTGGTGTGCTCGAGATCGTTCTGCTGCGTCTCGCCGAGTTCCAGGAGAAAGCGCAAAAGACGAAAAACAAAGTCGTCTCGGCCATGTTCTATCCTGTGATTGTCTTGGTGATTGCTATCATCATCATGGCTTTCTTGTTGGTTTTCATCGTTCCGAAATTCGAAGCCATTTTTGCCGATATGCTCGGTGGTAAGCCACTACCCGGGTTGACTCAGTTCGTCATCGGAACCAGTAATTTCGTTAAAAACAACCTTCTGCTCATCATTGGAGCGATCGCAGGACTCGCCGTGGCATACAAATTCGCTTCCCAAACCCCGAAAGGCTCTGCCTTCATCGACGCGTTCTTGCTACGCGCCCCGCTTTTCGGCGATCTCACGAAGAAAAGTGCGATCTCCCGTTTTTCAAGAACCCTCGGCACTCTCGTCACAAGTGGCGTCCCGATCCTGCAAGCTCTCAACATTACACGCGAGACCGCAGGCAACGCGGTTATCGCCGGGGCCATCAACCGCGTTCATGACAGCGTGCGCGAGGGCGAGTCGATTGTGCAGCCACTCGAAGCAAGCGGGATTTTTCCTCCCATGGTTGTCAGTATGATCGATGTCGGTGAGGAAACCGGTCAGTTGCCGGACATGCTTCTCAAGATTGCCGATGTTTACGACGACGAGGTGGATAATGCCGTCGCAGGCCTGACTTCCATGCTCGAACCGGTGATGATTGTTTTCCTGGCTGTCGTGGTAGGAACAATCGTCATCGCCCTCTTCATGCCGCTCATCAGCATCATTTCCGGAATGCAGCAGTAGAAATACACGGCTTCGCAAGCTCCCCGCTTGCGGAGCAGGGCTTGCAAGCAAGCGGCGCGCTGGTAATCTCTGCGCCTATGAAATTGATCCTCTCCGCCACTTTGTTGCTGGCGGTCGCGTCTCCGGCCTTTTCCCAAGAACAGACCGCCCGCTCGACAGACCTTTGGCAGATCATTCAATCCGGCGGCCCGGTCATGTATCCGCTTGGCGCCATTTCTGTGCTAGGACTCATGTTGATTCTCGCCTACCTAATGACCATGCATCGCGGTGCAGTGGTGAGCAACCGCTACATGCAAGCAGCGGATGCGCTCATTCGAAAAGGCGACTACCTCGGCCTCCTGGCCGTTTCAAACCGCCATAATGAAGCCATCGCAAGCGTCATGGAACGGGCGCTGAATTTTCTCACAAAAAATCCCACGGCATCGATGGCGGAGGTGCGGGAGATCGCCCAAGCCGAGGGCATTCGTTTGGCGAGCCTCTGGAATCAACGCATCAGCTACCTTGCAGACATTGGCTCCATTGCGCCGATGCTTGGTCTCCTCGGCACCGTTCTCGGCATGATCACCTCTTTCACGGTTGTGGCTAACGATGTTGTTTCCTCCCGTCCCATGCTCCTCGCAGGCGGTGTGGCGGAGGCTCTCATCACCACAGCGGCTGGTCTGCTCATTGGCATTCCTCTCATGGCCTCCTACGCCTTCTTTCGCGGCCGAGTGCAGGGAATGATTTCCGATCTCGAGGCTGCCTCCACCGTGCTGCTTGCCCACATCAGCGTGGCCAGATCGAACGACTGAAATGAATTTTCGCGGTTCCATCCAACCCGCCACACCGGGTTTTCAGATAGCTCCCATGGTGGACATCGTTTTCCTCTTGCTCATCTTCTTTTTGGTGACCTGGAATTTTTCCAGGAACGAAACCGAGTTGGAGGTGAAGGTGCCAAAGGCCCGTGAAGGCAAGGAAACCCGCCGTGCTGTCGGTGAGGTCATTCTGAATATCAAATCCGACGGCACAGTCGTGATGAACCGCCGCTCGATGGACTCCACAGCACTCTTGGAAACCCTCACCAAGATTGTCTCCCTATATCCCGACCAGGCCGTGATTCTTCGTGCGGATGAGAGCACGGACTACCGGCATGTTGTGGATGTATTGGATGCCTGCCGCCGGGCGAATATCTGGAATGTTGCCTTCGCGACGAGCCGTCAGCAATGAAGAGGGTTACGATTCTTGCGGCTCTTGGCACGGTCGCCATTTGCAACGCCCAAGAGGTGCGCCGAGCCCTGCCTGCAAATGCGCCATCGGTGGATAATTATGAGAATCCCTCGTGGATGGACCGCCTCCCCGATGGACAGCCAGTTGAGGTCCGCCGGGCCGAGTCGGTAAAGCCTGCCAGTCCTGCTGTTCCACCAGCAGTTGTCGAGCCCTCTCCCGTTCCTGCAACCGCGCAGCCGACTCCTTCAGCCACTGTTTTGGATGACCCTCAAAACATTCGCATTGCGCCATCTGGTGGTGCGGGTTCCCCTGCGGAATCGGTGCTGAGCCGCGCGAACACCCTCTACTCGCGCAAACTCTATGACCTGGCCATTCCGGAGTATGAGGCCTTTCTGATTGCCGACTCGTCGGCGCCTATGCGTGATGAAGCCCTTTTCCGCCTGGCCGAGTGTCACCGCATGGCAGGAAACGCGGCTGCCTCCCGCGCCGCTTACGAGAAGCTTGTCATGCAATTCCAGACCGGCGAGTTCGCTGCTGCCGGTGCCTACCGCCTCGGAGAAATCCTCGCTGCGGAAAAACTTCACCAGCCGGCCGCCATTCAATTCGATCTCGCCGCGAGGGAGGCCAAAGAGCCCGGCATCCGCCTCGCCGCCGCCTACTTCGCCGCGCGAAGCTTCGACGCCCTTCAGCAAAATCAATCCGCTGAAGACCGCTACAAGGCCGTTCTGGCAACCGAAGGAACGAATCCCTACCGAGAAAATGCCGCTCTGGCCCTCGCCGCTGTTCAGTTGAAACAAGGCAAAAAACAAGCCGCCCTCGAGACCTGTGAGTTTTTGGCAAACACCTCGACATCGCCCGATGTCGCCTCACGCTCCGCCTTGCAAGCCGCCCGTCTCGCTGCGGAACTTGGTTCGACTGCCAAAGCCCTCCAGCTTTTCGACAAAACCGCATCCGGCACACAAGACTCTGCGATGAAGTCCGAGGCAATCCTCGCCGCCCTCCGCCTCCGCTATGACTTCGGAGACTTTCAAGGAATCACCCAAATGGGGGAGGGGGTTGAGAAGGATCTGCCCGCCACGGCCCGCCCGGATGCCTTGGGAATCCTTGCTGCTGCTTGGAGACGCACCGGCAATGAAGAGCAAGCCAAGCGCGTCTATGACCGCATTGTTTCGGAAAATCCCAGCGCGGCATCCGCCGATGTCCGCTACCAGCGCCTGCTGAGCCTCTACGCGACGAAGGACCCCGCTCTCGTTGCCGAAGTGGACCGCTTTCTGGCGGGATCGACTGATCCGAAGCAAAGCGCCTCTGCAGCCCTTCTCAAAGCCGAGGCGCTCTTCCAGAAACCCGACTACGCCGCCGCAGCCACAGCCTATGCACCTCTTGTGGAAAATCCTTCGCTCAAGCCGGAGCAGCGCTCCGCCGCGCTTTACAAGCTCGCTTGGGCACTCGATGCCTCCGGTGACAGCGCAGGCGCCATTCGGGCTTACACGGCATTCGCCGAGAAATACCCCGGCGACAAACTCGCAGCCACCGCCGTCCTGCAGCGAGGTCTTGCTCGGCAAAAAGCCCAAGCCCACACCGAGGCGCTCGCCGACTTCGAGGAGGTCATCACCCGTTTCCAATTCAGCAAGGAGGTCGAGATAGCCCTCCTTCAAAAAGCCCTCACTCTGGGCCAGCTCAAGAAATACCCGGAGATGGCAGCCGCTTTTCAGGAGTTGCTGAAGCGTTACCCGAACTCCGCCGCTGCCGCGCAGGCCCACTTCTGGCTTGGTTGGGCGGCCTTTGAAAACAAGGACTACCCGCAAGCCATCACACTCCTCGACAAGGCCCGGCTTCTGGATTCCAAAAATTACGCGGACCGCGCCACGCTCCGCATCCTGCTCGCCCAATACCAGCTCCAGGATCGCGCCGCTGCCGCCCGTGAAGCTGATGATTATAAAGGTGGCGCCATTCCCGCCGAGGTTGTGATCTGGCTCGCTCAGGGGCATCTCGACGACAAAAAATTCGCCAAGGCGGAGAAGTTGCTTTTGCCTCTGGTGCAAAATCCGGCATCGGTTCCGCCAGATGTTTGGATTTTGATTTCGGAGACCAAACTCGCTTTGGCTAAGCCTGATGAGGCATCCCAAGCCGCTGACAAAGCTATTGCCTCGACGCAGAATCCTCAAGCCCAAGCTCGCGCCCACATTGCCAAGGCATTCGCCGAAATCGCTCTCAAGCGCCCCGCCACCGCACGGCAAGCTGTCGATCAGGCGTTGTTTCTCCAGCCAGAAGGCAGGCTCAATGCTGAGGCCCGGCTTGCATCCGGCGAGGTCTTCTTCCTCGAGCAGGACTACGAAAGCGCTGCACGCGCATTCATGGCCGTCAGCATTCTTGTGGATGATCCCAAAGTGGCTCCCAAGGCGCTAAGAAGGGCTGCCGAAGCCTATCGGCGGGCGTTCAAGGATGCCGAAGCCGACAAAGCAATGAAGGAACTCTCTGAGCGGTTCCCCGGTTCCGCGCTGAGCGCGACCCCTTAACCGCTGTAGGTGCCGGTGGTGACACCGATCTGGCTGGTGGCATGCAGTTCGCGGTGCAACGCGGAGCCGCTTCGGCGAGCGGCCAAGAGTTCTTGGTAGGCGGTCACAATGCGCGTGGTTTCCTCGGCCGATTCCTCCAGCAGTTCGATACGGAAGTGGCGCAGGCCGGCGGCATGGAAGGATTCAAAGAAAGCCGCGCCCGTTTGTGCCGTGGCGTGGAATAGCGTGTTCCGGCAACCCACATCGGCGCGGAGCGGATGTTCCATGCCCACGCGGTCGCGCAGGTGGACCCGGTGCTTTTCGCAGGGCCTTCCGCAGTCCGTGTAGTCCTTGCCCTTCGAGAGAAATGCCGCGAAGACGCAGTGCTCCATGTGAAACATCGGCATGTGATGGTGCAGCGTGAGTTCAAACCAATCTGGCGGCACGTGACGCAGCATCGAGAGAATCTGCGCCGAGTTCAGGTCGTGCGAAATGGTGAGGCGCTCCAGGCCATGATTTTTAAAAACAAGCGCGCTCACAGGATTGGCCACATTCAGCGAGAAATCGCCGATCAATCGCAGCGGACTTCCTGCAAAATGTGAAATCGCTCCGATGTTGCGAATGAGAACGCCATCAGGCCTTGCATTCGCGATGAGTTTGAAAAATCCCTCCTCGCCGGCTTTCTGGATGCGAGGCGTGGCAAGAAAGACCTGCGCGCCGCCGTGCGCCCGCACAGTCGCAACGGCATCCTTGTAGCGGCGTATGTCCTCGTAATCGACGAGGATTTCCCGAGCACCAGCACCGAGCGCAGCCTCAAGTTGCTCCTCGGAGCGGACCAAGACAGAGAGATGCGCATCGAAGGATTTTGGCGCTTCAAAGCTGGGAAGAATTTCTTTCAAAGCCACCTTCGGGGCTGTGTCGCGCTCTGTGTTGCTTGCCTTCTCGACCAACTCGCGACGCATGCGGTTGATTTCCGAAATGGGCAGAATGACATCGCCTTCGATCCGCGACTCGAGCGAGCGGAGGCTGAATCCGGTGCCACCGAGTTTTTCGAGTTGAGCCCTCAGGGCTTCAATTGTCAGTGGTCTTGTGCGAGCGCTCTGCAGGGGAATTCGGGATGAAATCAAAATATCCCCGCACTCGAGCACGAGGGGCGCGTCGGCCTTTCCGCTGACGGTGAGATCGAGTGGCGTGAGGCGCTCGGCATCCGTCTCCAGTCGACCGCTGAAGCTTCCGCGTAATTCGCGGTCCAGCGCAGGGTCCGAGGTTTTCCAGACGCGGCTGCCAACCGGAATTTCATGGAAGCGTATTTTGCCCGTCTCGAAGAAAAGCTTGTTCCCCTGAACCTGAAAAACCCGCCCGCCTTGCTCGCGCTCGGTGTTTCCGCCGGTGTCAAAGACCACGCCATCGCCCGGTTTGATGGGGATTGCGGTGGGTTCCAATTCGACATGGTCCCTGGAGCTGCCTGCAACACGACCGAGAAAGGCTCCGCGCTTTTTACCAAAGCGTGCGCCGACGAGTTCCTGATGATTCACCCCATGCATCCACCCGCTGAAGAGTCCTCTGGAGAAGGTCATTTCCAGTCGATACCAGTCCTCGGGCGACGCGCCCTCAAAAAGCCCCTCGAGCGCTGCGTCGATGGCTTTGCGGTAAACAGAGGTGACCGCTGCGACATATTCGGGGGATTTCAGGCGTCCCTCGATTTTAAAAGACGCTACGCCCCGCTCGATGAGGGACGGGATTTCATTCACTGCGGCCAGATCTTGCGGAGAGAGGAGGTAACGCTTGTCGCCGAGGTCGCGCAGTGCGCCGTCCACTACGAGTTCGTAAGGCATGCGGCACGCTTGCGCGCACTCCCCGCGATTCGCGCTCCGGCGGCCGAGGGCCTCGCTGGTAAGGCATTGGCCCGAGTAGGCCACGCACAGCGCTCCATGAACAAATGTCTCCAGCGGCACCGAGGGCGGGAACTTTTCCAATTCCCGCAGCGAAAGCTCCCTCGCAAGAACGACTTGCTTTACGCCGAGCCCCTCGGCGAAGCGCACACCTTCGGGGGATGTGATAGTCATCTGCGTCGAAGCGTGGACACGCAGGTTGGGAAACATGCGGCGTGAGATCTCCGCTAGGCCGACATCCTGAATAATCACGGCATCCACCGCCGCATCATGCAGGGCCTGGAGTTCGGCGATGGCGTCATCCAGTTCATCCGTGAAGATGAGCACATTCAGTGTGACATAGGCTTTCACGCCGTGTGCGTGCAGGAGGGAGGTAATAGCTGGAAGTTCATCCTCGCGGAAGTTGTCAGCCCGCATGCGGGCGTTGAAGCGGCTCAAGCCAAAGAAAACGGCATCCGCTCCATTTGCCACAGCGGCACGCAAGCACTCCCAGTCGCCTGCCGGCGCGAGGAGTTCGGGTTCGACTGGACGGATGCCCCTCAATGAGCCGGTGCCAAAATGATCCGAATATCGGGATCCTCCTGGCGGTTGGTTATGTAAATGCCGGTGGGCTTGGTATTGATCAGCTCGTAGCCGGTGAGGATGAATTCGGGATAGAACTTATCGCTGGCAGGCTCATAAACGGTATCACCGCTGAAACGGCCTCGAAGCCGGTATTCATAGTTGTTGTCTGTGCCGAGTTTTCCAGCCTCGCGGTCTGGCGCGATTTTGGTTTGCTCGTTTAACATGACGAGTTGAGCAGTCGTCCAAGGCTTTCCAGGTTCGCGCACCCAGCCCCACATTTTGTAATCACTCTTATACATGCGCCGTCCGATGAAGTAGTCGCCAGGCGCTTCAGCGCGGATAGCGGCATTCATGCTCGCACGGGCGGGGGCTTCACTATCGACGGTCTGGCAGGCGTTTTGAAAAAGGGCGGTCGCCACCAGCGTCACAAGACAGGCTCGTTGGATCAGGGATTTCATGAAAATCAAATGGCCTGGGCGAAGTAGGGCGCGAGGGTTTGCTTGAGGGCCTCATCCGACTCCGTGGAAATGCTGCCGCTCAAGGGAAGCAGCGTCCACTCCTCGATATGGGTGATCTCTCCGCCGGGAGGGACCGTTTTCAGCGGGCTCAGGCTCTCGACTTCGAGCATGTCGCCATTTGTGAAGGCCTCAAAATTGCAGCCACCGTCGGGGTAGGTCTCACCCTCAATAAAGTCGAAGGATTTGATGAAAATCGAATCGTCCACGATGTAGGCGACCTGTTTTTCCTTATGGGAGAGGCCGATCTTCGTGGGCGGGTGATCTGCTGCCTGGCGCAGGATGAAATAGTCCCGCCCGATCCGCCAACGCGCATCACTCAGGTCGGTGTAGGGCCAGAGAACCATCGTCCGGTTCGGCAGCAAATCCCTCGGATGTTCTCCAAGCGG
>JBIIUB010000082.1:0-13572 GCA_044340205.1 Terrimicrobiaceae bacterium | reverse complement strand
ATTTCGGAGTCGGGCGTCGAGTCGGGGAGTTCGAGTTCGATGACTTTGCCGATGCGGACGCGTCCCACGCCGGTGAGGCCGAGGTGGCGGATGGCTTCAGCGGCAGCGGCGCCTTGAGGGTCGAGGACGGATGGTTTCGGCAGAACGGTTACGAGGACTTTCATGGCGCGGAGGTTTTCGTTTCGGATGGGTTCGAACAAGACGATTTTTTATTTTTTCTGAGTTGGATGAGCGAAATGGCGAGCGCGAGAAGGCTTACGGCGAGGCAGGAAATGGAAAAGACCTCGCCGTAGCGGGCGAAAAAAGTGGGTTCGGGTGAGATCTGGATATTGATTTTGCTGAATAGGACACCTTGTAAAAATGTGCTTCCCGAAGGATCGCGCAGGACTTCGCGGACGACTCCGAGGCGGTCGATGGCACATGTCACGCCGGTGTTTGCAGCGCGGATCATGGGGATTTTATTTTCCACGCAGCGGAAAATGGCGTTGTTCAAATGCTGCTGCGAGCCGGCGCTCTGGAGAAACCATCCGTCATTGGTGACCACGACAAAAGATTGTGCGCCGAGCAGGGCAAAGTGGCGCGCGAGATCGGCGACGGTATCTTCAAAGCAAACGAGCGGCCCGAGTTTCACTGGCTTGGAGTTTAGTTCTAGAACTGTGAATTCCTTTCCGGCGTCGAAGTCGGAGGGCACAAGGTCGCCAACGATCTTGGCGAGAAGTGGGAACTCCTCCCGGAGCGGCACATATTCACCAAAAGGCACGAGGTGCATTTTGTGATAAAGCTGGGCTTCTTTTCCCTGCTTGGTGAGAAGAGCGATGGAGTTGTAGTCGCCATCACTGCCCCAGTGTGTCGTGCCAAGCAGGAAGTCTCCCGTGTGTTGCTCGGCAAGGCCTCTTACCAGATCCCATGTGAATTGATTTCCAAGCAGCGGGTTGGGGGTGCAGGACTCCGGCCACAGGATGAGATCTGGCGCCATAGCGATGGCAGGGAGTGTTTGGGTTTTCAGGGTTTCGAGGACCTGGATTTCGTAGTTGGGGTCGTTGCGGACATTTTGAGGAACATTTGGCTGAACGGCGGCGAAGCTCAGCGGTTCTGACGGGGGCTCGGGAGTGAAGAGTTTGCGCACTCCGTAGGTCCATGTCAGAGCCACCAGAGCGATTGTAACCGCAAAATCATAGTGGGCGCGTCGGGCGCCGCGTTTGATCTCGAGAAGGAGGCGTTTAACGGTTGCCACCAACATGAGGTTGGTCATGGCGACAAGAAAAGAAACGCCACCTACTCCGGTGATATCGGCGATTTGAATGAGGGCTATGTTCTCATGCAGTGCGATGCCGAGGCCGTTCCAGCCGAATGCCGGAAAAATGACACCACGAAGCCACTCCAAGGCAACCCACGCGGCCGAGCCGATTCCACACACTCGCAGATTATAAATGGAGCCAAGCCAGCGTTCCTCTTCCTTGGTTGGGGGCGGCACCAAGGCTCTCGCAAAGAGCGTCCATGCGCTGAAGTAAAAAGCGAAATATAACACCAAAAGCAAATATCCCGGCCAGGTGAGTGTCGTAAGCCAATGGGCGCTCATCCCAAAAAACACCAATCCGCAGGCGTAGCCGAGACCTGCCGTTCTGAGCCAGTCCCTGCGCTTCGCCGGCGGGCAAAACCAGACTGCCCACACAAGCGGTGTCAGCGCTACCCAACACAAATCCCCAAGTCCAAAGGGTGGGTAGCACAACCCCAGAAGAATCCCGCTCAACACTGCTAAAAACCAAGGCAACACACGCGACATGCCGCGAGATACAATCCATCCGAAACTTAAAAGACAACGCCCTTCTGGCGATCGGCGCTCGATTTTCAAAATGCAGAAACATTCCGCCTTGATTCCGAAAAAATGAGACTTTTGGTTTGCGGTCCTCAGTTTGCTGGATCAAGTTAGGTCAAATGCCCAGTCGACACCACCTCCGCGTCCTTGTCTTCTTGATTCTGGCTCAGGGATTTGTCTTTGCCTCGGTTGATGCCGACTTTGAGAAGTTTGCCATGAATCTTCGTGAGCGGGCCATTCTGAAAGTCGAGCCGCCAATCGTTTCCACACAGACTCCCTCGCCGATGGGACTGACCAGATACCCTTGGAAGCGCAACATCGTGACCACTGTTTTCTGGGTCGGCGAGAAGCCCACGCGGAATAACCCTGTGCCGAATTGCAAGAGTTCGTGGGATACGGAGTGGCACCAAAGTTTTGGTGGGTATGACAACCCCGATCCGGGCGCCCGTCGTGGATTTTTCCCGAAGTTCAGTCCGCGTCAGAACCCCTTCTATGTGGCACTTCCATTTAACGATGTAACTCGCGGAAAGACCAAGCCTGAGTCGCGCCGTGTGATTCCATGGTTCCGCGAGGCTTTTGAAAAAGAAGGGAAGTCTGTGTGCAAGGGACGCTGGGTGGCAATTCGTCGCGGAAATCGTATCGCCTATGCCCAGTGGGAGGATTGCGGTCCCTTCCGAACGGACCACTGGCAGTATGTGTTTGGCAACGAGCGTCCGAGGCCCAACCTCAACCAAGGCGCGGGCCTGGATGTTTCCCCGGCGGTGCGGGATTATCTTGGTATGAGCGGCAAGGATGTGTGCGATTGGAAATTTGTGGATTTCCGGGAGGTGCCGCCGGGACCCTGGGCAAAATACGGCGACAACAACACCTTTGTGCTTCAGCAGCGTGGAGCGAATCTTTTCCTGACCGATCGCAACAATGCGCGCGGTGCGAGGCGCTGATTGATCAGCTCGCCGCGCTGGCCTTGAGTTCCTCGATCGATGCGAATTCCAGCGTCGAGGCATGAGTGGCCTCCAAAATGACCTTTGGAGCCATTCCGGCATCGTAGGCATCTTTCCAGCGACTGGCGCAGAGGCACCATTTGTCCCCGGCCTTCAATCCCGGGAATTCATACTCCGGTCGGGGAGTGCTCAGATCGTTTCCTTGCTCGCGTGAAAACTTCAGAAATTCATCGGTCATCACCGCGCAGACCGTGTGGACTCCTGTGTCTCCATGACCTGTGTGGCAGTAGCCATCGCGATAATACCCCGTGAGTGGTTCGTAGCAGCAGGGCTCCAAGTCGCCTCCTAAAACATTTCTTGCCATGCGCAACACCTACGCGAACCGCCGAGGCATTTCCAGATGCAAAAAACCTCGTCGCATGCTCGCCCCGTTGCGCATAGACTTCCACGCATCCTGCCAATGATTTTGGAACTACTCGAATGGTGCATCACACCTGCCTCTATGCGTGCAAGAACCAGCGGACTCCTCGCCGAGCAGATCGCCATTCGCCACCGATCCCTCCGTTGCCGCCGCCACTGGCAACCACACCTCGAATCCTGCAAAAATTTTTTCCAACGCAAACTCGCTCCGGGAAACCATGTCGCCATCCTGGGAAGCGGACATCTTCGAGACATCGATCTCCGGCATTTGAAGAAGCAGTTTCCCCGAATCAGCCTTGTGGATGTGGCGCATCCGCTCGAAGTCCGACTCATCGCTTTGCTTTCCAAAGGCCGGATTCGGCTCATTTCCGGCGATCTTTCCGGCGCGTTGCAATTGCGTGAACCGACCTCAGCGATATCTCTGGAAAAAAATCTCCGCGACTCGCTGGAGGATGCCGACACGCTGGTCTCCTCCTGCCTGCTTACCCAGTTGGCCTTGCCTTGTTCCAAGCGCTGGAGCGGGCCTTTTTCCGAGTGTGAGATTTCACGCGCCGCACACCGAATTAGGCAGTGTCACCTCGACCTGTTGGGAGATGCCAAACAAGCGGTTCTCATTAGCGACTCCGCCCAGCGCTATGGCAATGACCACTGGGTGCCATTGCTGCCCGGCCTTGATTTGCCTTCGCCCTCTGAAAAGTGGATCTGGGATATTGCGCCCGCAGAGGAGCATGAACTCGAGGGTCTCGGGGCCGAGCAGCGACTTGTGGAGGCGTCGGTTTTTTAAGCATCGCTCGCATCAGAAACTCACGAAAATCTTTGCCCATTCGTGTCGAAACAATAGGATGCCGCGACATGGCAAATCGTCGTATTCTCAAGATCGGCTCCCATACCATTGGCGGGCCTGAATTGCTTTTCATTCTCGGTCCCTGCGTGATCGAGAGCCCGGCTTTCACCCGTCGGATGGGGAGGAAAATCAAAGCCATTTGCGAAGGCGAAGGCGTTCGATTCGTCTTCAAAGCCTCCTACGACAAGGCAAACCGGACTTCCAACAAATCCTTCAGAGGCACATCGGTTCAGGAGGGATGCGAATTGCTCGCGGAAATCGGTGCTGATTTAGGCGTGCCGGTGACGACGGATATCCACTCGCCTGAGGAAGCTGAAATTGCAGGGCGCTTTGTCGATATTCTTCAGATTCCAGCTTTTCTTTGCCGTCAGACCGATCTCATCGTCGCCGCTTCGAAGACAGGTCGCGTGGTGAATGTCAAAAAGGGTCAGTTTTTAGCTCCGTGGGATATGAAAAATGTGGCGCAAAAGCTCGAGTCCGCAGGCTGCCGGAACTATATCTTCACCGAGCGGGGAACGACTTTCGGATACAACAACCTTGTTGCCGACATGCGCGCCATTCCTTGGATGCAGGAACTCGGCTGTCCCGTGGTTTTCGATGCCACCCATTCCGTGCAAAGGCCCGGCGGGGCAGGGGAGACCACCGGAGGCGATGGCAAATTGGCACCCGTTCTTGCACGGGCTGCGGTCGCAGCCGGATGTGACGGTGTGTTTCTTGAGACCCATGAGAACCCAGCCAAGGCCCTTTCCGATGGTCCCAATCAAGTTCCACTGCGCGAGCTTCCGCGTCTGATTAAACAACTGAAAGCCCTCCGCGATGTCGTGGCCTGATCTTTTGCGCCCTCTTGTTTTTGCGGCCATTTTGGGCACTCTTCAGGCAGAGTCGAAACCTGCTCCGTCGCCAACGCCTGATGACTCCGCTGGCTTCGAGCTACCTGTTCCTGAAGGCATGCCGGTGAACGGGATCAAGGTCCCTCAATACGACGAAAACGGAAAGCGACTCATGCTTTTCGAGGCGGCGGTGGCCAAAAAAGTCAATGCGCAGATTGTCGATATGCAGAGCCTCAAGCTCGAAGCCCTTGATGGCGACGGAAGGAAAATTTTCGTTGAACTGCCGCAGGCGGTCTTTAACCTCGAAACCCGCATCCTCACGGGTGATGACACCGCCAAAATCTACCGCGAGGATTTTGAAATCACTGGCGACAGTATCGAGTTCAACACTAAGACCCGCTTCGGAACGCTGCGCGGCAATGTAAAAATGGTTATCTCCACAGAAGAAAATTTCAAATGATCGATCACAAAGCCGGTTCACTGGCCCTCCTTACCTTGATTTTCACTTTGACCCCACTTGCCGCTCAGGAATCCAATGCGTCCATGTCCGCCGACTCGAAGACCGGCAAGGCTCCCGGCCTTTTCAACATGGCTGGTGGAGACAGACCAAGCGGGGCGAAGACGGAAATCACCGCCACCAGGGAATCGAGCTTCGACAGCGAAAAAAACATCGCTGAATTCACGGGTCGTGTCGTCGTGCGTGACCCCCAGTTTACCCTCACTTGCGACCGTCTCAAGGTCACACTGGCCAAGGACAGAAAAGGCATCGCTGTCGCCGAGGCACAGGGGGATGTCATTATTGTCCAAGAAAAATCCGACCCGAAAAGCACGGCCCAACAAGCCATCGGACGAGCCGGCGAGGTGACCTACAAGCCTGATTCCGGCGAGGTCGTGCTTCGAGATTGGCCATCGATACAGCAGGGCATCAATAATCAAGTCGCCACCGAGCAATCCACCGTCATGATCCTGCGCAGCAGCGGTCAATCTCGCACCATCGGCGGAAGCAAAACGATGATCACCGACACCGCCAAGCCCCAATGAGCGAAACAACGGAAAAGCCGCTCCTCCACACCGAGGGGCTTGTGAAAGTCTACAATCGCAGGGCGGTGGTGAATGGCGTCGATATCAATGTCAAAAAAGGCGAGATCGTTGGGCTTCTCGGCCCGAACGGCGCAGGAAAGACAACGACTTTTTACATGATCGTTGGTCTCGTGCGCCCGAATGGCGGGAAAGTTTTCTTCCGCGGCGAAGATGTCACAACCATGCCGATGTATCGCCGGGCCCGCCACGGAATGGGCTATCTTCCCCAAGAGGAATCGATCTTCCGCAAACTCACAGTAGAAGAAAATATTCTCGCCATACTGGAAACAACAGGACTTCCCAAGAAGGCCCGCAAAGAACGCTGCGACGAGCTTCTCACCCGTTTCGGCATCGAGCACATCGCCAAGAACGAGGCCCTCACGCTCTCCGGTGGTGAGAAGCGTCGTCTCACCATTGCCCGCTCGCTCGTCACGAACCCTTCGCTTCTCATGCTCGACGAGCCATTCAGTGGGGTCGATCCCATCGCCGTGCATGATGTTCAACAAATCATCCAGGACCTGCGCGAGCAAGGCCTCGCCATTCTCATCACCGACCACAATGTCCGCGAGACACTCAATATCGTGGACCGCGCCTACTTGATTTTTGAAGGCCGTGTGGAGAGCCAGGGCAACAAGGAATTTCTTTTGAACGACCCGATCAGCCGCAAGCTGTATCTGGGTGAATCGTTTTCAATGTGACCGCTCCTTGCAGTGCGGGTTTGCATAAGCCGACTGCCGGGTTTACCTATTCCCTCAACACGCCGCTTCTCTCCAACCGAACATGCCTTCATCCAGTAAACCGTTAAAAAAAGTAAGCCACATAACGGTTGGTCATTTCTATGCGAACCACGCAGAGAAGCTGGGTCTCAGGCTGGAGGGGAGTTCACGCGGTCTGAACCGCCTCATTCGTGAGCCTACCATCAATCGCCCCGGCCTCGCTCTCTCGGGGTTCTTCAGCTATTTCGCCGTGAAACGCATTCAGGTCCTCGGGGCCGCCGAGTTGAGCTATCTGAAGAGCCTTCCTGTTGCGACCCTCAAGGAACGCGCCCGAGGGCTCCTTTCTCGCAACATGCCTTGCCTTGTTGTGGCCCGCAACGCCCCGGTTCCCACGCCGATTCTTGATGCCGCTGCGGAGTTCGAAACTCCTGTGCTCCGCACCAGCATGATCACGATGAAATTCATCAATGCGGCAACGATTCTTCTCGAAACGGACTTTGCGCCCTCGACGACTGAACACGGCAGCATGGTCAGTATTCTCGGAGTCGGAACCCTCATCCGCGGAGCAAGCGGCATCGGAAAAAGTGAGTGCGTTCTGGGATTGATCGAACGCGGCTACAGTCTCGTCAGCGATGACATCACGCGCTTCCGGTCGGTAGAGGGTAGTGAACTCATCGGCATGTCGGACAGTATTTCGCGCTACCACATGGAGGTTCGCGGTATTGGAATCATCAACATCGCTTCGATCTTCGGCGCAGGCTCGGTGGTGCCTCAGAAAAAACTTAATTTCGTCGTCACACTCAAAGATTGGCATGAGGTCGAGAATGTGGATAGAATCGGCCTAGACCGTGAAACATATGAAATTCTGGGCATCAAAGTCCCGCATGTCACACTGCCCGTCCGCACCGGGCGCGACATTGCGAGACTGGTCGAGGTGGCCGCGCTGGACCAGAAGTTGAAAGACATGGGCGAAAACAGCGCACAGGAATTTAATCAGAGACTGCTTCACATGATCAGCGAACGCCGGAACAGATAATGGGAATTCTTACGAAAAAAAAGACAGCGGAAGACCTGCAGAAAACAACCTGCGAGGTAACCATCGACAACCGCAACGGCCTCCATGCGCGGCCAGCAGCCATGTTCGTGAAGATATCCAGTCGTTACCGGGCCGAGGTCTGGGTGGAAAAAGACGGGGAGAGGGTAAATGGCAAAAGCATCATGGGCCTCATGATGCTCGCCGCCGGCAAGGGATCCAAACTCACCATCCTCGCCGAGGGTGTGGATGCCGAAAAAGCCGTGGCCGAAATCAAAAATCTCGTTGAAACACGCTTTGGCGAAGATTGAGGCCAGCGCGGTTTTCTTCTCATTGCCTATAGTCTTTTTTTTGTTCAATCTCCCTGCAAATGCGGGGCGTTGAAAAAGTCAAATCCGAAAAGCGGTTCCACGGCATACCTGTTGCCCAAGGCATCGCGCATTTCCCCGCACTCGTTCATCTGGCCGAGGAGGAGGAAATTCTTCCTGAAACGATTTCATCCGAAGATGTGCCGGGTGAAATTGCGCGCTTCGAGGCGGCACTCATAGCGACGCGCATCGAACTGCTCGAAATCCAGCAGAAAATTTCCGCCGCCATCGGCGCCCACGACGCCAGTATTTTCGACGCCCACCTCCTTGTAGTCGAGGATCGCACTCTCATCGACGAAGTCCTGCGCAGTCTCGAGCGCGACCATCTCTGCATCGAATACATCTTCCAAGAAGTCGCCCACAAATACTGCAAGACACTTGAAGCTATCGACGATCCCTACCTCAGGGAGCGCGTCGTTGACATCGAGGATGTGACGCGCCGTGTCATCAGGCATCTCCTCGGCAAGGCTCCGCAAAATCCAGCCGCCCACGATCAGTCCCATATTATCGTTGCGCACAACCTCACGCCATCCGACACGGCCCAATTGGACCGCGATCTCGTTCGAGGCTTTGTCACAGAGATTGGCAGCAAGACCTCGCACACGGCGATCATGGCGCGCTCGCTGGAAATTCCCGCCGTCGTTGGGATGCAGGGCATCTGCCAACAAATTCAGATCGGCGACGACATCCTCATCGATGGCTACAATGGACTGCTCATCCTCAATCCCTCCGCAGCGACGATTCTCGAATACGAGCGCCTCTCGCGAGAGAAGGAGCAAGTCGTCGAGCGCTTGCGCCTCATCAGGGAAACCGCATCTACAACGCGGGACGGCCGACACATCGTTCTCTCCGCAAATATTGATTTGCCAGATGAAATGTCTGATGTGGCTGCGAATGGTGCCGAGGGCATTGGATTGTTCCGGACGGAATTTCTTTACCTGAACCGTATCGACCCTCCCGGCGAGGAGGAGCAATTTGGACACTATCGCCAAGCCGCCGAGCAGGCGCTCCCGCACAGCGTCATCATTCGCACACTCGACATCGGCGGCGACAAATTGGCTTCAAGCCTTGAAACTATGGAAGAGGAAAATCCATTCCTCGGTTGTAGGGCGATTCGCTTCTGCCTGGAAAATCCCGCCATCTTCAAAACCCAACTCCGCGCCATCCTCCGCGCGGCCACATCCAACAACATCCGCGTCATGTATCCCATGATCTCCGGCATCGAGGAACTCCGGCGCGCGAATGCTATTTTGGAGGAGTGCAAACAGGAACTTTCAAGCGAGGGAATTCCTTTCAACCCGTGGATCGAAGTTGGAGTCATGATCGAGACTCCCAGCGCCGTTCTTGTGGCCGACCACCTTGCCCGCGAAGTCCGCTTCTTCAGCATCGGCACAAACGATCTCATTCAATACTCCATAGCCGTCGATCGCTTGAACGACCGCATCGCCCATCTCTACAATCCCACTCACCCCGCGATCTTGCGGATGATAAAGATGGTCGTCGAATCCGGTCGTGCCCGTGGCATTTGGACTGGTATCTGCGGCGAGATGGCATCCGACATTCTGCTCACACCACTATTGATCGGCCTCGGGGTGGAGGAGTTGAGCGCGACAAGCGCCTTGGTGCCCCGCGTCAAAAAAGCTGTGCAGTCCCTGGACGCCGCAGAGTGTGGCAAACTTGCCGCCCAGGCCCTCGAATCTGACGACTCCGCCGCCATCTTGGAAATGAGCCGTTCCATGGCGCTAGCCAACTACGCCGATTTGATGGATTGAAACACGCCGCCCCGTTGCGCGGCGCTTGATCAATTCCGGCGTTTAAATGCAATCACCGACAGCGGCGGAAGATTGATTTCGATCGAGTGTGGTTGGTTCTGCCAACTCCAGTCTTCATGGGCTTGGACACCACCAAAGTTCCCTGCGTTGCTGCCGCCGTATGTTTCGGCATCCGTGTTCAAAATCTCTTCATAAAAACCGGGTTGGGGGACCCCAACGCGATATCCGCCGCGAACAATAGGAGTGGCATTCACAACGAAAAGGATTCTCTCGCCACTGCGTGATTTCCGCATGAACGACCACACCGAGTTGTCGGCATCTCCGAAGTCGATCCACTCGTAGCCCTCGTAGCTGTCGTCCAGTTCGTAGAAGCTCGGTTCGTGGGTGTAGAGCCAATTGAGATGCTGCATGAGCCTCCGCATGCCTTGGTTCAGGTGTTGCTCCGTGAGATGCCAATCGAGACTGAAAGCGTGTTTCCATTCGGAGAACTGGCCGAACTCGATTCCTTGGAAGATGAGCTTTTTGCCAGGATGCGCCCACATCCAAGCGAGAAACATCCGGCAGTTGGCGAATTTCTGCCAGTCGTCACCTGGCATTTTATTGATGAGCGAACCCTTGCCGTGAACGACCTCGTCATGGCTCAGCACAAGGATGAAATGCTCATGGAACGCATAGAGCATCGAGAATGTGATCTCGCCCTGGTGATATCTGCGGTGAATCGGGTCTTTGCTGATGTAGCGGAGGCTGTCGTTCATCCAGCCCATGTTCCACTTATATCCGAAGCCCAATCCTCCTGTGTAGGTGGGTCGCGATACTCCAGGCCATGCCGTGGATTCCTCGGCGATCAGTGCCACGCCGGGATGCCGTTCGTAGCAGACCTCGTTGCAGCGCTTTAAAAAGTCGATGGCTTCCAGGTTTTCCCTGCCGCCGAAACAATTCGGAATCCACTCACCGGCTTTTCGCGAGTAGTCGAGGTAAAGCATCGAAGCCACAGCATCCACCCGCAGACCATCGATGTGGTATTCATCCAGCCAGAAAAGCGCATTGCCGATCAGGAAATTTTTAACCTCGTTGCGGCCGTAATTGAAAATGAGCGTGCCCCAGTCTTGATGTTCCCCCAAGCGGGGATCCTCATGCTCGAAGAGGCAGCTTCCGTCAAAGCGGGCAAGGCCGTGGGCGTCCTTGGGAAAATGTCCGGGCACCCAATCCAGAATCACGCCGATTCCGGCCTGATGGCAGCGGTCCACAAAATTCCGAAACTCGTCGGGATTTCCAAACCGGCTCGTCGGGGCGTAGTAGTTCACCACTTGATAACCCCAGGAACCGTCGAAGGGATGCTCCATCACGGGCATGAGCTCAATATGGGTGAAGCCCATTTCCTTTACATAGGGAATCAGGCGGTCCCCGAGTTCACGGTAGCTTAGAGCCCTGTTGCCGTCTTCGGGGATTCGTTGCCATGAGCCGATATGAACCTCATAGATGCTCATGGGGGAGTTGTAGGAGTCAACCTGCGGGCGCTTGTGCATCCACTCCTCATCACTCCATTGATAACGGCCCAGATCGAAAACCATACATCCCGTTTCCACGCCGTGCTGGGCAAAGAAGGCATATGGGTCCGTCTTCAGAAAGACATCGCCGTGGGCGCCGCGAATCTCAAATTTGTAGTGCGCGCCCTCATGCACGCCGGGTAGAAAAATTTCCCAGACTCCAGATGGCACAAGCTTCCGCATCTGGTGCACGCGGCCATCCCAGTTATTGAAATCGCCGACCACGCTCACACGCTGCGCCGATGGTGCCCATACGGCAAAATGAACGCCAGGAACATCGCCGATCACCTTCACATGTGCCCCGAGTTTTTTATAGATGTCGTAGTGGGTGCCTTCGTTGAAAAGGTAGATGTCCATCTCGCCAAGAACGGGCGGAAACGAATACGCATCCCGTTCCCTCCACTTGCGACCGTCGTGGTCAGTAATCTCGAGTGTGTATGACATGCCTTCCGTGAATCCGGCGATCTCCCCCTCAAACAGACCGTGCTCATCGACTCGCAAAAGTTTCTGGGCCTTCGCCCCCTTGCCATCAAGTATCACTGCCAACTCGGAGGCATCTGGTCGCAGAACGCGGGCTAAAAAATGATCTTGGAGTGATCTGATGCCGAGTATGCGAAAAGGATCGCAGTGGCGCGCTTCGACCAATGGAAAGTAATCGTCAGGAGCAAGGCGTGTAGGGGTCATATGGCCTATATAAAGCAAACCCGCAGGGGGTGAACAGATTTTCCTGCCCTCGCTTGAGACTTCAAAAAAATACCCTTTTAAAACTTGTCATGTTTCAAAATTGTATTAATCTGCGCGTCCTTTATGGCAAAAACAGCATGGCTCGAGCGCAACAAGCGCAAACAGAAAACAGTTGAAAAGTATGCGGCTCTCCGCGCGGAATTGAAGGCTAAAAAAGATTACGCCTCACTGACGCAACTTCCCCGCGATGCAAGCCCCACGCGGCTTGTAAACCGCTGCCGCATTTCCGGCCGCCGTCGCGCTTTTCTCCGTCGCTTCCAGATTTCCCGTATTACCTTCCGCGAACTCGCTTCGTCCGGATTGATTCCTGGCGTCACGAAGTCAAGCTGGTAATTTTTAGCCTGCCCGCTGGTTTGTTCGCCAGCGGGTCGGCTGCTTGACATACTGTCATGTCCCCACTCTGGAAGAAGAAGCCGTTTTTAGGTTTCGGCATCGGAATGGGGCTTTTGGGGGCTGTTGCAATAGCCCTCAGGCATCGTCAAAAATTTGCACAGGGCGTTCCCGAGGAGATTTCGCCAGCCATTTTTGCAACACGCTCGGCTTCCACCTCGCGCGGAGAGATCGTTTATCACATCAGCGGCACCGGCGCCCCAGTTGTTTTTCTTCATGGGTTTTTTCTTGGCGCATCCTCCTACGAATGGTCGAAGGTTTATGCGCTCTCGGCATTGCGCCACGAGGTCATCGCCCCTGATCTGATCGGCTTCGGGGAATCCGAGCGACCAGCCGGGGGGCTCGATGCAATCGACTATGTCGAAAGTCTCGCTGAATTCCTTCGTGAAGTGACGCCTGGCAAGCCCGTGGTCATTGTGGCAAGTGGCGTGACTGCCAACATTGCACTAATGCTTTCCTCACGGCATCCCGAGTTGGTTTCGCGGATGGTTCTTTTTCTTCCAACAGGTCTCGGAGATTCTCAAAAGTGTCGAACCATGGGCCTGATCGGCAAAAGCCGGATTCCCGGCGTGAGCGGATTGATTTACCGGCGCCATTTGGCCCAGCCTGCCTTTATTCGTTCTTGGCTCGAGTCTGTGGGTTTTTCGAACCCCGAAAAAATCAATGCGGAAACACTGAGTGTCCTCGTCACATGCGCTCAACAATACGGAGCCGAACATGCGATTTTCAATTTTTTCAAAAAACGCCACAGCTTCGATGCGGGCGCTCATCTCTCCTCGGTCCTTGCTCCGGTGCATATTCTTTGGCCCGCAAAAGCCGTCGGATTTCACCCGAGTGATGCCGTTAACCTCTGTCGCAACCTGCCGAGAGCAAGTATGGAAATTTTGCCAGATGCAGCAGCCTTCGCCCCTATGGAGGCGCCTGAAGAAATCGGGGCGATTGTTTCCCGGTGGATTGATGGCGATCTTACCGCACTCCAGACAACCTGATTTCATATGAACGACACTAGTGTCCGGTTGAGACAAGAAACGGTGTAAACTAAAAATTCAAGATGAGACAATTGCAACCGAA
>JBIIUB010000080.1:0-13588 GCA_044340205.1 Terrimicrobiaceae bacterium | reverse complement strand
GATTCCGCATTTTAATGCGATCTAACGCTGCGATCTTCAAATGCGTCACACCTATTTTCGGTTGCAATTGTCTCATCTTGAATTTTTAGTTTACACCGTTTCTTGTCTCAACCGGACACTAGTGAGGTTGGCGAGCAAATTTTTCTGATCCGCAGCGAGGTCGCGAAGGAGGGCTGTGGATTTTTTCAAAATGAGCTCCGCAACGTCTCGGTAAGTTGGAAGTTGATGATTCCGAGCATTGATTGCAATTTGTCTCGCAATCGGAACCGCTTGGTTTGGCGGCATTGTGCGAACCGAGAAAAAACCTGCGGAATGCCCGCTCAGCCTGTTCAGGGCGACAAGCCTTATCCAGGCATCCACCGCATCAAGTTCACCGCACAACTGTCTCTCAAAAAGGTAATCCTGCAGCGCGGTAATTTTTTCCAGCGTCTGCCGATGGTAGAAAACAAGCAAGTCCTCACGCAGGGGTAAAGGGGTTTCCCACGGAGTTTCTTTCAGTCTTTTCTCGATCTCGCATTTTTCAGGCGGGTTCAATCTTGACTGCACAAGCATTTCTCCGATGGGATTTGCGTCGACACCAACGGCTATCCGCCCGAGGAGGGCAGCTTCAAGTGGCGTCGTGCCACGACCCATGAAGGGATCGCATACGAAATCTCCAGGTTTTGTGAATTTTTGAATAAAAAATCCCGCCAACTGAGGTTTGAAACAACCTCGATAGGAGATTTCGTGCAAAGAATGCGCCCTCCTTTGACCTGCTGTCCAAAACTCGCCCGCTTGCACCGAAGCTTTCATTGTTTTTGTCGAACTGCGTTTTCCATTCCTTGGCGGAGGGAATGATGCAGAAAACTCGATTTTCGCAGGAAAGGGCCAGCGCGATTGCCTTATCCTGAAATGGCAACGAGCCATTCCTGCAGGCTGCCGTAGATTCCCATTCTCATGAGTGCCAGTTCCCTTGGATCGTCGAGGTCGCCGGGGGCTCGACCGAGTTCTGCGTCCGTGAATTGATGGATTTCAGCAAGGGCGAGGCGGGATTGGTTGAGTGCGCTGAGCCAGCTGTCAATGTGAGGGCGGGGAATGGTGAAATGCAGCGAGCCGTCGGTTTTTTTTTGTGCGCTGCGGAGGTCGGCTGCCACGGATTCCCGTGCAGCCAGAAAACTGTCGTGCAGGTCAGGTTCTATAAGGGACTTCCAATCATCCAGCAGGTCGCTCTCCTCGTCATCATTGGTGGGCTGGGGAAACAGGCGTGATTCGACCAAGGGATCCCCTGACTCCACCGGCTCCCGGATCGAGCAGAGTATCTGGTAAAAAGAATCCTCCACATGATCGAAAAAAACTGAGCCGTTCGGGAGTATTTGAATTTTGATCATTTTATGATTTTAGACATAATTAACAGAATTTCAGAATTAACAGGGCAATGGCATTTGTATTCAGTCGTGCCTAATTTCCACCTCCGTGTTCTCCGTGTCCTCTGTGGTTAAAAATTTACGGTGTCGGCGCTTTTTCCAGCGTGGCGAGGAGGAGGTGGGCGTGGAGTTGTTGGACATAGAGTTCGGCTTGCTCGCGTGAGCCGGACCAAACCATCGAGCGGCCTTTATTGTGGACTTCGAGCATGTGCCGTTCGGCTTTCTGCTTTGAAAAACCAAGCACACGGCGAAAGACGAGTGTGACATAGCTCATGAGATTCACCGGGTCGTTGTGGACGATGACCGACCAGACGGAGTCGAGGTCCGATTTGTCTTTGGTTTCGATGTCGGGTGTTTCCAGTGTGGCCATGATATTCAGGCGGCTCGGAAGATCGAGGGTTCGCAGGCGGGAATGGAGGAGAGGCAGTCCTCGATGACCCTCCAGAGTTCATCGACCCTAGCTGTGCGCATTTCGGAAAAGACGAGGCCGGCGGCAACGATGTCTTTGGGAAAGTGAAAAATGGACGCGCGCGCTGCAAACACAGTCGCCATGTGTCCAGGCGAGTCGCCGCAAGTGATGGCCCTCAGAAACTTTTCGAGCCCATGTTCGCCGGTCGGAGCATGCATTGAGGCGGCGATCAGTCGCCCTGCGGCCCGGCTTTTTTTTGCAAGTGGTCCCGCGAGCTTGGCGTCCAGGGCGGCATCTGCGGCCACCATTTCACGATATCCTTGTTTTCCAGCCAACCAAGCGCCAGCCATGGCGGGAACGAGCACAGGAACAAAAACGGAATCCCTCCACTGCCTGCGTTGCTGTTCATTTTCTGCATCCCCGTCGAAAGTGATGGTCCCAAGAGTTGCCAGATCGGGCGCACAGAGTCTCACCAAGCGGAAAATCTCCGCCCTCATCTCAAGGAGTGTCTGGTCGCCCGCTGGTTTCATTGTGGGAATCTATCACTTTGTTTTATTCCTGCAGAAAGAAAAAAACAGACCGGCCTATTGCTGACTTGGATCTCAAAGCAAGGCCCAGACGGTCGCCGACGGGGAAGTGCCCAAAAAATCGGGTGGAGACGGGACTCGATGGAAGTTCGTTTTTGCGGGCAGAACGCCTCGGGCGCACTGGATGAGTGTGGATTCATCCCATGCGGTGAAATTTGTTGAGAGCAGAAGCGCCCCGCCCGGTGCGCTCAGCTGGTGCGCGCATTCCAGCAGGGCGGGAAAGTCCCGCTCGAAGCGGAATGTCCTGCCCGAGCCGCTGCGGCCAAAGGTGGGCGGGTCGAGAATGATCGCATCAAATTTTTCCCCGCGTTTGATCAGGCGCCGGAGAAAGGCGGGAACATCCTCGGTAATGAAGCGGTGTCCCTCAGGCGGGATTTGGTTCAGTTCGAAGTTTCTTCGGCCCCGTTGGAGGGAGGATTTGGAAACATCCACGCTGACCGTCTCAGCTCCACCGCTGGCTGCGGCGAGAGAGAAGGCGCAGGTGTAGGAAAAAGTATTGAGAACGCGCTGGGGCCTGCGTTCCCTCAAAAAAAGGCGGTTCAAACGCTGGTCGGGAAATAGCCCCGGCGAGTAGCTGGCGCTGAAATCCAGCTCGTAGAGAAGTCCGCTCTCGCTCACCGTTTCAAGTGGCGAGGAATGAGCATCGCCACGGAGCAAGACCGGCGTGTCCTTCTCGCCGGGATTTCTGACGAGCTGCCGCACAAAGACGCGTTTGGGATTCCATCCTGCCTGGGTAATCGCGGTTGCGAGCGCATGGGCATCAGGCCCTAGCCGCAAGGAAATGAGTGCCGTCTCACCAAAGCGTTCGATCCAAAAACCGTGGCCTGATGCGATGCGGAAGGCATTGGTCCCCTCTGCGAGGAGGTGCTCTGCGAGTTGCTGTGAAATCCAATTTCCTGCAGCGCTCATGTTGTTGGCACGAAGGGCGGGATGGGGCAATCCACCGTGTCGGCAATGGCGCGCAGCAACTCAAACTGTGTGTCGTTCACGACACCATCGTGGACGACCGCGACCGAGCATGCGCTAAGGATGGTTTTTTTGATTGCGAGTGAAGCCGTGGCGAGGTCCTCGAGGGCCTTGTCGAAATCCTTCAAGTTCACGCTCGACTGGCGGGCGAGGGGAAAGGCCGCCGCCGATTTGCCGAGTTTGGAAACTCCGGCCTGAAAAGCTGCGTCCAGCGATGTGGAATCGCTATCATCCGCATTCGCTATCGCTGAGAGCAGGGTGCCGGTATCTGGCAGCAAAGGAACCAGCGAACGGTGTTGCACACGCTGCGGTCGGGCACCGGTAAAAGCCGCGTCTAGATGCCGGAGAAGCAGCTTTTGCAGCGTGTATTCAAAGAGGTGGATTTGCCCGTCTGCTTCGATGAGTTGGCGCACTCGACTGCCAAAAACGCTGTATTGTTCAGGCGAAAGGCCCCGCAGGACGGGAATCGCGAGATCGACGAGGCTGATCTTCTGCGCGGAGCTCAGTTGGCTGCGGTTGGTGAATATTTCGCCGATTTCTTTTTGCAAGGCGGCGTCGGGCTGCAGAACGGCCATCTGTGATTCCCTGACCGACTCGTCCTCGGAAAGCAGAAGCGCAAAAACCAAAGCGCAGGCGCTGTGAATCTCCCGCATTGCCGGTCTTGAAAACTCGGGCAACCCGGCAAGCATGGAAGTCGCCGCCGCCAGTTGTGTGTCGCCTGAAAAACTCGGCTTCGCCGAGGCAACCGCCGGCAGAGTGGGGGATGATTCCTGAGGATCAAAATTCGGCGCAATCTCCGCGATGCGTTGCTGGATCGGTGGATGTGTCGCAAAGAGCCCCAGCCAAGCCTCGGCCATTCCATTTCCAAAAAACATGTGACTGGCCTCCTGCGCTTTCGGATGCTCCAAGCGCGAGGAGTGTGAGGCGATCTTCGAAAGTGCCCCAGCGAGGCCATTCGGATTGCGCGTGTATTGAACCGCCGAGGCGTCGGCCAGAAACTCCCGCTGGCGGCTCACGGCCGCCTTGATGAGCTTTCCAAAGAAGACGCCAATCCAGCCCACAATGTAGAGCACCAGACCGCCAGCTACGAGCGCTGCCACAATCGAGCCGCCGTTCTTGTCATTGCTCGAGCGTGGACGGCTTGTCAGCGCAAGACGCATGAGCACCCCGCCGAGCAATGCCAGGAAAAGGATGCCGTTCAGCAGGCCCATGAGGCGAATGTTGAGCCGCATGTCGCCGTTCAAGATGTGGCTGAATTCATGGCCGATGACGCCTTGAAGCTCATCCCGCGTCAGGCGCGTGATGCATCCGCGCGTGACTCCTACGGCAGCATCCGCTGTCCCGTAGCCTGCGGCAAAGGCGTTGATAGCCTCCTCGTCGAGCACATACACCTGCGGCACCGGCACGCCCGAGGCGAGGGACATCTCCTCCACCACATTCAGAAGCCGCCTCTCGTCAGGATCCGTGGTGGAGGGATTCACCGGCACGCCTCCCAGCATTTCGGCGACAGCTTTTCCTCCTTTCGAGAGCTCCGCAATTTTTACCAAGCTCCCGATGACCACCGAAACCAGGACGCCTGCAGCCGTGAAACCCAGCAACTCCCAATCATCGAGCGCCTGGCCCAAGAGCAGACTGAATCCGATGTGCAGAACCGCGATGATGCCGATAACGGCCAGCGCAAAATAAAAAACCAGCCACTTCGTCTGAAGCCGGGCTTTTTCCTGTTTTTCAAAAAAATCCATCGGCTGCGTTCGTTGGCGCGGCTTTTGCGCGCTTGGGAATTATTGCCCTATTGGCGGTCAGCGCGACCAGTCGAGGGCGCCTTTCTTGATGGCGTAGACATAGCCGAAGAGCAGGATCAGCACAAAGCTCAGCATGCTCCACAGAATCGTCGGGCCAAAACGCGCCACATAATCCTGGAAAATCACAGCCCATGGATACATGAACACGATCTCGATATCGAAAAGGATGAAAAGCATCGCCACGAGATAGAATTTCACGCTGAAACGCGGTTGCCCACTCTGCTCAGGCACCATGCCGCACTCGTAAACCATGTCCTTCGTGGCATTCCGCTTGCCATGCCGTCCAAGAGCCAGATTGGCAATCATCGCCACAGTGGCGAATCCAATGGCAACGATCACATGCAGCAGGACAGGAATATAGGTCTCTAACATGCCCTCCCGTCTAATCGCTCCGCTTTCCTCCGGCAACTTCTAAAAACACCGCGCCCAACGGCCCGAACCAAAATTTTGGACGATCGTCGAAATTTTTGGTTCACCCGCCATGGATGTTGCGTCGCTGATGGAAGCGGATGAGGCTTGCGCGGGAGGGTGGCAACCTTTCCAATTCGGCCTCGTCGCCAAACTTTGCATGGGCATTTTCAACATTCTTTCGCCGGTTCTCCTATTGGTCGTTCTCGGCATCATTCTGGCCCGTGTGCGGTTTGCCGGACCGGTTTTCATGGGGGAGTTGAACAGGTTCACCTTCTATGTGGCGCTGCCCGCCTCGCTCTTCCGCACGGCGGCGATCTCGGGGGATTCGGGGCCGGAGGTGGCCGGGATTCTTGGAACGGTTTTGAGTGTCACATTTCTGGCCGCCGTCGCCGGCTGGTTGACTTCCGTGGCGCTGAAGCTTCCCTCGACGTCCCATGCAGCCGTTTCGCAGTCCTCCTTCCGCGCGAATCTCGCCTACATCGGCCTTCCCGTTCTCGTCTATGCGTTCGAGGGCCTGCCCGACGGCAAAAGCCATTTTGCCACGGCCGTGGTTTGCATGGCTGTTCTGACATCCACATACAATGTCCTCGCCATTATCGTCCTCCAAGCCGGCCGCCACCAGCTTTCTTGGAGCGCCGTCAAGCCGGGCGTGCGCGCCTTGTTCACAAATCCCCTGCTCATTTCCTGCGCGGCGGGTTTGATCTTCAATGCGCTCGACTGGTCGCTTCCTCTCTTTATGGACAGGACGCTCGAAACACTCGGAGCCGCAGCTGTGCCGATGGCTCTGACCTGCATCGGAGGCTCGATTGCTTTTATTAAATTGGGAAAAAACATCGCCGGAATGGCAGCAGCGGTTGCTTTGAAACTCGTCTTCGTCCCCGCGCTGGTTTTTGCCATTGGAACTTTAAGTGGACTGGCGACCGTCGATTTGCGCATCGCCATGGTTTTTGCCTCCTGTCCGACGGCGGCGGCGGCTTTTGTGATGGCGCGACAGATGGAGGCTGATGAAGCCGTCGCAAGCGGATCGATTGTTCTCAGCACGATCTTTTCCGTGCTGGCCCTTCCGCTCGCACTTTGGCTCACGCGATGACATTCAAACCACTCGTTCTTCTGCCGACCTACAACAGCGGCGGCCGTCTGGCTCAGACTCTGCGGGAAGTCCATGCCGTATGCGATGCCTTGTGGGTGGTGGTGGATGCCAGCACGGACGGCAGCGATGCGGAAGCGGAGAGTTTGGGACTTCCGGGTGTGAAATTTCTCCACCTGCCCCGAAACTCCGGGAAAGGGGCCGCCGTGCTTGCAGCCTTGCGGCCTGCCCTCGACGAAGGCTTCACCCATGTGTTGGTGATGGATGCCGACGGCCAGCATCCGGCGTCCATGATCCGTCCATTTTTTGAAATCTCGAAAAACAATCCCGCCGCTTTTGTTTGCGGGGTTCCGGTGTTCGGAGCCGACGCGCCGCGCGAGCGGGTGCTCGGGCGCTTCGCGGGAAATTTCTTCGCCACACTCGAAACGCTGGGAGCGGGTGCCGAAGACTCGCTCTTCGGCTTCCGCCTTTACCCCGTCGCTCCCGCTCTGGAGGTGCTGAAGAATACCAAATGGGCCCGCCGGTTCGATTTCGACACGGTTCTATCGGTGAGGCTCACCTGGGCTGGTCTGCCATGTATCAATGTCGCTGTGCCCGTCTTTTATCCCCCGCGCAGCGAGGGTGGCGTGAGTCATTTCCGCTACTTGAGGGACAATCTCCTGCTCGTTGCAGCCCACGCGCGGCTTCTTTTGGAATGGCCATTTCAAGCCCTGCGCGGGCAAAAGGCATGAAGAAGGTCACGATTTTTACTGATGGGGGATGTCTCGGAAACCCCGGCCCGGGTGGCTGGGCGGCGATTTTGCGTTACGGCAAGCACGAGCGCGCCATCTCCGGTGGTGAGGCCGCCACGACCAACAACCGCATGGAATTGAGTGCTGCGATTTGCGCTCTCCAAACTCTAAAGGAACCCTGCGAAGTGATCATTTTCACCGATTCCCAATATCTGCGGATGGGCATTAACGAGTGGATTCACTCCTGGCGCAAGAGGGGCTGGGTGACCGCCAAGCGTGAACCGGTCAAAAACGCCGATCTATGGAAGGCGCTGGATGCCGCTTGCAAGCCTCACCGCATCGATTGGAAGTGGCTCAAGGGCCATGCGGGGCACCCTGAGAACGAGCGTTGCGATGCCTTGGCAGGCGCTGAGATCGAAAAAATCAAAAACACCCACACCCGCCAGCAACTGGACGCGCTCCTCAAGGAATTCCGCAAAGTCGATGAGGAGCTCTTTCCGCTCTGAGGCAGCACCTCAGCGGCCGATTTCCCGCAGGCGTTTTCCAGACATGAGTTTTCTCTCGATCGCTTCGAGCGAGATGCCTTTTGTTTCGGGCACGAGGAGGATGAAGAAAATAATGAAAAGCACATTCAATCCGCCGTAGAGCAGGAATGTGTTTCCACCGCCAATTGAATTGATGAGCGTCAGGAAGGTTTGGCCCACGATTGCATTGACGATCCAGTTTGTTGCCGTGCTCACAGTCACGCCGAGATCGCGTCCCGAGAGAGGGTAGATCTCCGAGCAGATCACCCAAATGATGGGCCCCGCGCTCATGGCGAAGCCAATAATGAAAACAAGAAGCGCGCCGATGGCTGGGTAGCCGAGGGACGGGTGCTGCTCAATGCCGGAGTTAAAAAGCACGCCCACCGTGGCCATGGCGGCGCCCATGGTTATGAAGCCTGCATACATGATTGGCTTGCGTCCCAGACGGTCCACGAAGGCAATCGCAATGAAGGTGGCAAGCACATTGGTTATCCCCACCAGCACGGTGCCCCACATTTGCTCGGTCTTGTCGCCGAAGCCCGCCAATTCAAAAATCCGGGGCGCGTAATACATGATCACATTGATGCCGGTGAGTTGCTGGATGACTTGGAGGCCGATGCCGAGTGCGATGGCGCGGCGGAAGTTCGAATTCTGGGAGAAAAGTTGCCACCCGCTCTGCTTCACGGCCGAACTTTCTTCGATCTCTTTGATCTCCGCTGCGATTTCAGTTTCGTCCAGCTTCATGGTCCGGAAGACATCCTTCGCGCGTTCGTGGAATCCATGCAGGAAAAGCCAGCGAGGGCTCTCGGGAAGAAAAAGAACACCGCCAAACATAATGGCTGCGGGAATGGAGATAACTCCGAGCATCACACGCCAGTGGCCGCCAGTCTGACCTCCGAAGGTCGCGTAGGTGGCCAACCAAGTGTCAGCGAGAAATGCAATCAGGATACCGATGGTAATCATCAATTGATACATCGAGATCATCGAGCCGCGCACCGATTGGGGAGAGATTTCCGAAAGGTAAAGCGGTGCGGTGAACGAGGCCACGCCTACACCGATCCCCAGCAGAAAACGCGCACCAATGAGGAAGTTCTCATCCGGCGAGAAGGCACACGCCAACGAGCCCGTCACAAAAACCACGGCACTCACCAGAATCGTCTTCCTGCGCCCGAATTTCGAGGAGAGAAAACCACTCATCAGAGTTCCGGCCACCGCGCCCCACAGAAGGGCGCTCACAATGAACTCCGCCCGCGAGTCGGCTTGCAGGGGATTCAACTCCGAGAGGAAATCTTTTTTGATGAAATCCAGCGCGCCGGATATCACTCCGACATCAAGGCCGAAAAGGAGCCCCGCCAACGCGGCGGTAAATCCTATGAAGTAAACAACGAAGCTGATTTTACGAGGAGTTGATGGGTTTGACATATGGGGTGGGAGTAGATGCAGGGCAATTGTAGTCCTATCTCTGAAGAAATGGCAACGACGACGGCGTGATTTTGTCGGTTTCGCGGTCAAATCCTTTTGTCACCCAGGAGTGAAAATTTGAACTCTTGCGACTTTGCATTACATTGCGCGCCTTATGAACGATCTCAACCGCTCACCAGCCCGTATCCTCATTCCTGTCGCCATTCTGCTCATTGGAGCGTTTGCCGTTTTATCGTCGATGACGGTAGTCATTGAGAGCGGTAATGTGGGAGTAGTAACGACTCTGGGCGCTGTGCAGCCAAATGCGCTTCCGGAGGGGTTCCATCTCAAGAAGCCTCTCGTTGACCAAGTCCACCAAATCGATATCCGCCTCACCGCGAGCCATGCGCAAGCCACCGCCGCTTCGAAGGATCTCCAATCCGTCTCCACGCAGGTGACGATGCAGTATTCGCTGAACGGCGCTTTGGCCCCGCTCATCTATCAGCGCATCGGAACGCTCAAAAAAGTTTCCGCTTCGCTCGTGGAGCCGGCCATCCAGGAATGCGTGAAAGGCGTCACGGCCAAGTTCACCGCCGAGGAGTTGGTGACGAAACGCGAAATCGTGAAGCAACAAATCCAAGATGCGCTGGGCAATTTTTTCAACGGCACCCTCCGCGAAAAGGGACTGGAAAACGCCATCACCATCGCGAATCTGGCCATCACAGACTTTGAATTCTCGCCCGAATTCAACCGCGCCATCGAGGCCAAGGTGAAGGCCGAGCAAATGGCCCTCCAGGCGAAAAATGAAAAAATCATGCGCGTCACCCAAGCCGAAGCCAGCGCTGAAGAGCGCAAGCTCGCAGCATCAGCCGAGGCCTTCTCCACCGAGGTGCAGTCCAAAGCCCGCGCCGACGCCATCCAGCGAGAGGCCCTCGCCCTCAAGCAAAGCCCCGAAATCATCCAACTCCGCTCGATCGAAAAATGGGACGGCGTCCTGCCACGCATCAGCGGCGGCGGAGTCGTGCCTTTCCTGAATGTGGGTGAGTTCCAGGGATCAACCCCGGCAGCGCCTCCACGCTGAGTCAGATTCCAGCGCCGCGCGGAAGCGCGCCTACCGTGGGAGGGCCATCCTCCGGCATGGCCCATTCTTCAGCCGCGAAGCGGCGTTTGAGGGTGGAATTGAGGATAGGTCTCCGGCCGTAATGCCTCGCCGTCCGTGATTCAAATTTGGGCCATGCGGGACGATGGCCCTCCCAGCGCTCGAATCGCAAATTGAATGCTTTTACCTGCTCTTTACACTGTGGGCTGCATGAACATGACAGCGGATTTTTTCCAACGCGATCCCGTGACTTGTGCGCGCGAGATGATCGGCTGCGAGCTGGTTTGGAACGGTTGCGGCGGCGTGATTGTGGAGACAGAGGCGTATTCCGTTCACAACGATGAGGCGTGTCATACTTTCACGCGGCCGTCCTCGAGGGAGTTTGTGACACGAATGCCGGCGGGCGCTTCGTATGTGTATTTGAACTACGGCGTGCATTGGCTCCTGAACTTTCTAATCAGGGGTGGGCGCGAGGATGGCTTTGTTTTGATTCGAGCCTTGGAGCCGACGCGAGGCATTGAGGAAATGACCCGCCGCCGCAACATGACGACGCTCAAGAATCTCTGCTCCGGTCCTGGCAAACTCACCCGCGCCTTGGGGATTGATGGGGCTCTTCATGGGCGGAACCTCTTGTCGGATCCAGATGCCTCGTTGCGGCATCCGAGCGTTGCGCCCAATGTCCAAGCCTGCACTCGCGTTGGAATAACGCGCTCTGCGGATTTCCCGTGGAGGTTTGTGGCTGCTGGCAGCCGGTTTCTCAGCGTGCCTGCGGATCGGAGTCTTTAGGCGAAGCGAAAAAATCAGGCGGCGAGGTGTTTTTGGACCTCTGCGCTGATCGCGCGTCCATCGGCGCGGCCGGCGGCTTTTTCGTTCACGATCTTCATGACGGCGCCCATTTCCTTGCGGTTGGCGGCACCGGTTTCGGCGATGGCGGCTTGCACGAGTGCGGTGATCTCTTCGGCTGAGAGAGGTTGGGGGAGGTAGGTTGCGAGAATTTCGATCTCGGCTTTTTCGGTGGCGGCCATTTCGGGGCGTCCGCCCTTTTCAAACGCCTCGATCGAGTCTTGGCGCTTTTTGACTTCCTTGCGAACGATGGCGAGTGCATCGGCATCGTCGAGCGTGCTGCCGGCCCCGCCTTTTTCGATAGCGGAGTTCATGAGGGCAGTTTTCAGCATGCGGAGAACGCCGAGTTTCGCGGATTCGCGTGCGAGCATGGAGGCTTTGATGTCTTGGTTGATTTGGTCTTGGAAGCTCATGGGAAGTTTTAAGAATTAAGAATTAAGTTTTAAGTTTGGCAGGGCGCACGCTGATCGAGTGGCGTGCGGGCCTGAGCCTGAAGACATCAATCGCGGCGGAGTTGTTTTTGATTGGTGTAGGAGTTTACGATGATGTCGTAAATTCGTTGAGCTGGCAGCACGCGGGTACTGAAGCAGTCGAGGTTGCCATCTGCTCCGATCACGGCGATGGCGAAGCCTGTGGGCACTTCGTAGGCTGCGGCTGTGCCGGGACCGTCTGGCACGGTGAGGAAAGGGATGTTTGAGCGGATGAGGTCTTGCTCGCCTGAGAAGGCTGCGACGCAGAGGAGTTTCTCGGCGGCGAAGCGGGCGTAGATTTTCTGGAGTTGGCCGACTTGGGAGCGGAAGGCCCATTCGCGTGGGCTTTTGGCAATGACAAGGACCACGGGTTGTCCACGCAGGTTTTTTAGCGGCTTGGCGGAGCCGGTGGAGTCGGTCCAAGTGAAGGCAGGAGCCTCACGAACGACTTCGGCTTGGAGTGGGAGGGCGAGGCAAAGGGCGGCTAGGAGGGCGGTCATGGCTTTCATATTTTCATCAATTCCGCCTCTTTCGCGGCCGTGTGTTTATCGATATCCGCAACGAACCGGTCTGTGAGTTTTTGGACTTCGCCCTCGGTGTCCCTGAGTTCGTCTTCGCTCATTTTGCCGTCCTTTTGAGTTTTCTTTGCGGCATCCATCGCACTGCGGCGGCTGGAGCGCACGCGCACACGGGATTCCTCGGCGATGCCTTTCACGGTCTTGGCCAAGTCGCGGCGGCGTTCTTCGGAGAGCTCGGGAATCGGGAGGCGGATGAGTTTGCCATCCACCGCCGGATGAATGCCGATGCGGGATTCATTCAAAGCGCGCTCGATGTCGCGGACTGTGGCGGCATCGAAGGGCTGAATCACAAGCAGGCGGGGTTCCGGCGTGGTGATGAGGGCGAGTTGTTTGAGTTTCATCGTGGAGCCGTAGGCTTCGACATCGATGTTCTCCACGAGGGCGGGGGAGGCTTTGCCGGTGCGGATGGCGGCAAACTCGTGCGTCATGAAGGATACGGCTTTTTCCATGCCCTCCTCGGCTTCAAAAAGGATTTCTTCGATACTCATGGTGACTATTCGGATTTTTCGGAAACAAGGGTGCCCACTTCCTCGCCGGCGATCGCCAGGCGGATATTGTCGGGCTTGTTCATATCAAAAACGATGATCGGCATTTTGTTATCCATGCAGAGGCTGAAAGCTGTGGAGTCCATGACCTGCAGGCGGCGCGAGAGGGCATCCGAGTAGGTGATGTGGGTGAAACGCTTGGCGTCCGGGTTTTTCACGGGATCCGAGTCGTAGATGCCATCGACTTTCGTAGCTTTCAAAATGACCTGCGCGCCGATCTCTGCGGCGCGGAGGGCTGCGGTGGTGTCGGTGGAGAAAAAGGGATTTCCAGTGCCTGCAACGAAGATCACGACACGGCCGAGTTCGAGATGGCGTGTGGCGCGGCGGACGATGAACGGCTCGGCGAGGTTTTGCATTTCGATGGCTGTTTGGACCCGGACTTCGACGCCCTGAGCTTCGAGTGCTGCCATGAGGGCGAGGCCGTTGATCACTGTGGCCAGCATGCCCATGTAGTCTGCCGTGGTGCGGTTCATTCCGCGGTGGCTTGCCGTCAGGCCGCGCCATATGTTGCCGCCGCCGATGACGATGGCCAGTTCGACTCCAAGTTTTCGGGCCTCGGCAACTTGCGAGGCGATTTTTTGGACGACTTCGGGGCTTATGCTGTCGCGGCTTCCTGGCTCGCGGAGAACCTCTCCGCTGAGTTTGAGCACGACCCGTTTGTAGCGGACATGGGATGTTTGGGACATGGGCGAGTGCCCACATAGAACCGCATCAGGGCTCCGGAGAAAAGGA
>JBIIUB010000079.1:0-13622 GCA_044340205.1 Terrimicrobiaceae bacterium | reverse complement strand
ATTGAAATTTTGACTCGTTGAGGCCCTCCTCACGCGCATTGTAATCGAAAACTCTCGGAGCCTGCAATTGGACCTGAAATTCGGGGTAATACTTGATACGAATTCCAAACAAGCGCGCCATCATGCGATCCACTTCAAGGCGTGCCATGGCCAGTTCCGGGCTTACCGCTCTGGCGCGGGCGATGGCCGCCTGAACGGTCATCGGTCCATGTGCTTGGTCGGCGGGTGCGTTTCCCATAACAGCTTCCGCGTTGGGAAGCGCCGGCAGGTTGCGATCGGCCTGGAGAGTAGGCCACCCCATAACGGTCAGCGCAAGCGCCACTCGAACAGCGGATTTTTGTAAAGCGGTTCTGGTCATTGCTCCGGCAAAGAATACAAAGGGGGATTGACAAGGTTCGAAGCGATACAAAGCGTATAGCAGAGGAGCATTAAGGATTGGCGGATGTGAGTGATCTGTTTTTTTGTTTTGCACCATTTGTCATGGCGAAGCAATTTTTTCCATGGAGGTCAGTTCACTGTTGTCCAGTTATAAGTCAAACGGATCCAATTGCTTGATTTTTATTTTTAATGAGCAAATACTTATTTAAAAGCGATTAAGTGTAGTGTCCGCTCCAGCCGCAAGGGTCGTCGGTGTGGAGGAGTTCAATGGTGTTCATTTCAGTGGTGGTCATTTTAAGTCAAGGAAGGGGCTTGGGTTGATGGAGCAGTCATTGGGCAGCCCGGGATCAAGCGCACGGAAATGTCGCGCACGAGGGCTGTGCGGCCTTCAAGGGAATCAATCACAAATTCCGCAGCGGCGGCCGCCATTTCTTCAGGGTCAACCTCCAGCAGGCTGACGGGAAACGGATGCACCAGATCGTCGCCGCGATTTGAGTGGGTGACGATGCGGAGATGGGATGGGACGCGGATTCCGAGTTCGAGAATCGCGCGGGCCGCGTCGCGATAGAGCACGTCGTCGAGCACGAGCAGTCCATCCGGACGATCCCTCGAGGCTGTCCAGAGATCGCGGAAGCCCTGCCATCCGCTGCCCAGAAGGCGTGCTTCGGTATCTTGAACAACACGACCGGGAGCCGTCTTGAGACCGTGATGGTGAAGTCGCTGGTTGAAAACCTGCGTGGCGTGGCCGTTGTCCGATCCAGGCAGTTCCGTCGAAGGTCCGGAGAAAAGTCCTGCCACCCGTCGGCATCCGGCCGCTACCAAATGATCCACCCCGCTCCGGATCATGGCATCGGAATCCACCTGCACGAGTGGGCGGTCGCGCCCCCCGAGCAGCATCATGCCGCGCTCTAGCGCGGCGTCGCGAAAATCCTTTGGGGCATCGCCCAGAGTCCAGATGATGGCGTCGTAACGCCCGCGGGACATCTCGCTTTGAAGATCCGATAAGCTGGCGGAGTCGCTCCCTATCTGTAGGTGCGTCACCGTTTGCCATCCGGCCTGAAGCAGGTTTCGCTGGAGCAGCGGAGTGAAACGCAGGTGAAAATAGAGCGGCCGGGGATCAAATGCCACATCCCGGCTGACTAAGGCGAGTCGGCCATGCGTCTTGCGTTCACAAACCACGACTCCAACGCCCGAGATCCGCTTCACCAAGCCGTCCGACTCCAATGCCTGCGTTGCATTGCGGAGGGTGACGATGCTTACCTGAAAACGCCTCGCCAGTTCGGCCTCCGAGGGGAGTCGCTCGCCAGGCTTTCGCTGCGAAAGAATTTCACGCCTCAACTCAGCGTAAATTTTTTCATGAAGACGATTTTTCATTTGACCAAAAAATCATAAATTGATTGGCTAACTAATGGCAACAATAATTTATGTCAATCAACTCTACTCCTCATTGCGCCGATATCTTTGGCGGCGAAATTCAATACTTCCGCCTCGAAGCCCGTTACTGGAAGCCGATCCTTCTTAAGTTCAAAGAAGCCGGACTCAAAAATGTCACCACCTATGTGCAATGGGCGACGCATCTGGTAGGCCCGCCGAGCGCGGAACATCCCGCCGGAGTTTTGGATTTCGAAGGCAAAACGAATCCGAATCTCAATCTCTACCATTTCCTCGACCTCGTGCAGGAACTCGGACTTGAGCTGAATTTCCGCTGCGGTCCGTTTTGCTGCAATGAAATGATCCACGGGGCCTATCCTGAATGGTTGGTCATGGGCGATCCGAGCATCATGTGCTGGGACTATCAGAATCGCACCACGCAAGGCTACTGGATCGGCAAACGCGAGGGATCGCAGCCTTCCTACCTCCACCCAGAGTATCTCGAATGGTGCCGCAAGTGGATCTTCGAAGTGGATAAAATCATCAAGCCGCGTCTGAAATCCAACGGCGGATTCATCACGATGGTGAACCTCGACAACGAGGTCAGTTACATCGTGCAGGATGGGATGCTGACTTCGGATTACAATCCGGTGAATGTGGGCCGCGGAGGGTTCTATCACCAGTTTCTTACGGAAAAATACGGCACAGCTTCGGCCCTGCCTTATCCCAAGAAATACGCTGTGATCGAAGATGTGCTCGCGCCTCGCTCTGTGCCGGACATGATCGGCGACGACTTTGCCTATTACGCCGACTGGTGCGAGTTCAAGACATGGGCGATGTCGAAATACATCTCAACGCTTCGCGAAATGCATGAAGCCAATGGCGTGAAGGATGTGACCTTCATGACGAATTTTAATCCGCATCGTCCCGAAGGCGTGCCGACACGGATGTCTGAATTTGAGAAGGCCACCGGACCGCTCGGGATCGCAGGCTACGATTTTTATCGCGGAGTTTTCATGAGCTACTCCGGATATCAATCGATGGCGCGCGTTCTGAAACTGATGAATGCGACGCTGCGTTACACGTGGTCGGCGGAGTTCATGTCCGGCACTTGGATGAAGGTGCTCACGAGCCGCGTGTCCGATGACCATATGCGCTTCATGGCGCTCTGCGCTCTGGCGCAAGGCTGCAAGGCGATCTCGTGGTTTATGTTTCATGACCGCGATTGCTGGGGTGATTCGCCCGTCAGTTCCCACGGCCACGAGCGCCCAAGTCTGGCTGTGCTTAAGGAGGTGAAGAAACTCGCCTGCGAAACGATCAATGGCTGGGACGATCTGGTGCCGGCCACCGATCTCGCGATCATTTACGATCTCACCAGCCACACGCATTCATATCTGGGCGATCCGTCGCCCTGTAATGACAACGCACTCTATGTCGGCGAACCCGTGGTGGATGGTGTTCAATGCGGCAAGGCTTCGATGGAATACGAAGGACTCTTCCGCGTGGTCGAGCACACCGGTCGCCAGGCCGCCGTCATTGATCCCGTGCACTCACCAGCGAAGTTGATTCCCACCGTGACGCCCTTTGTGATTCTTCCCGGATCGCCTGTCATCCACCGCGAAACCGCGCGGGCGCTGGAATCCTATGTCGCTCAAGGCGGCAAGTTGGTCGTGTCAGGCCCGTGGCCTGTTCGTAATGATCTCGGCACCGCGATCGCTTTTCTTGGTGGATTCCCGGAGGAGACAGATCGCGCCATCGCGAAAGCCGGTGGAACGATTTGGTGGGTCGAGGAGGGCTTGGGTCGCGGATTGCCAGAGGAGGATTGCTTGGAATCCATCGCGTGGCTCGCAGCCGTGCTCGATCAGGAAACCGCGCCGGCAAAAGCATTCATTGAAACCGTGGAAGACATTTCATGGATCGATTGGAATACCGGAAAAAACATGAAGTCCGAGGGCGGGCATCGTGTCTATCCGCAGCCCCGCAATCTCTGCAGCGCCATCCTGCACGAGGGGCCGCAGGATCGGATTCTCTTCGCACTCAACCACTATCCCGTCGCCGCCCGAGTCAAAATCACGCTGGCCGATGCCTCGCTCACTCGCTTGGTGGATCTCGATTCCGGAGGGACGTTCACGCTTGAAAACGGAAGCGCCGAATTGGATCTTGACCGCAAGTCCGCCAGCGTGTTCCGCGTTCACTAAAATGAATATTCTTTTTCAGGGCGACTCCATCACCGATGCGTTTCGCAAAATGGATGAAATCAATCCCGCGTTTCAGCTCGGAGGCGTTTACGCGCTGCTAATCGCCGATACCTGCCTCGCGGTGGCAAAAGAAAAAAATTATGTCTAAAGAACTCGGCGAAAAAGGAAACCTCCTCGATACACCTGCACTTAGGGCCTACTACGCCAATCGCCCCCTACTGTGGCGGAATCTTTTTTGCATCGGCCTCTCGAATATCGGCTGGGGCGTTGCCATGGGTGTTACTGGCCCTCTCATGGCGCTTCGCATGCTCGAGATGGGATGGACCGAGGCCTACAGCGCCACGGTCGGGAGCATCAACCTGTGGCTGCTGTCGTTTCTTGTGATGTATTTTTCGTGGAAGAGCGATCACACCGTCACCAAAATAGGACGCCGCAAGCCGTATCTCTTCATCGCTGCCGTTCCGATCATCTTGGCGACAGCCCTCTTTCCGTTTTTTCAGTCTCTGATCCCACTCGTCGGCCTTTGGCTGATGCAAATGATGTTCAGCAATTTGAAGAACTCGACGTTCCCGCTGCTCAACATCGACTGCGTGGCGAGAGATATGCTGGCACGGGCTCAAAGTATTCTCATGGTTGCCAGCGGCATCATCATGTTTTTTGCGATGCGTATTACCCCGCATCTTATCGATCTCGGAGAATGGGTGCCCTACGCCTTCGGTGCTGTGGTTCTGCTCATCAGCGCGGCTGCGGCGTGGTTTATCCAGGAACCCCAAATCCATAATCCTCAGACGGAGACATTCAAGCCCTGGAGTGCGCTAAAAATCGGTTTGCGGGATCGGCGGATTATTTGGCTCATGCTCGGGGTTGCGATGATTGCCAGCTTTGAGACTGTCTTTGGAAGTTGGGTCTGGATCTATGCCAAGGCCAAATTGGGTCTGGAGCGGGGGGATATTTTTGAGGCTCTTTCCTGGGCTCACCTCATCAATATCGCCATAGCTTTCCCGATTGGCTGGCTCATAGACAAAGTCGGCGGATTCAAGGTTGTGCTCCTCTATTTCGGTATGATGTTGCTCAATCTTATCCTGCTACTCCAGGTGCACGATGCCACGACGCTCGCGCTCTATGTGATGTTCATGACGATTTCCAATCCGCTCAACAACGCGGCTGATATCATGGTCTATAAGACCTCCGATCCGAAGGAGGTGGGCTCCATCACCTCGAGTCTTTCGTTTATCCGAAACTTTTACAACGGCTGCCTGCTATTCTTCGCCGGTTGGTTCATCCAGTTCACAAATCGCGACTACCATTCCCTGTTCATCATTGGGGCCGTGCTGATGACCGTGGGCCTTCTGATGTTCTTCATCTATCGGAAAAAGATGGCCGCTCCCAATGAGCAACCCGCTTCGCCTTGAAACATTTCGCCGCCGATCTGACGAAGAGCATCGAATTCATGCTCGCCAATGTCGCGTGCTCACCGACCCCTCAGGACTTCTCGCGGCATGTCGGACTCTCCCCGACCCGCTTCTTCGCGATCTTCCGCGAGCAGACCGGCTCCTCACCTGTCGAGCACCACATCCGCCTCCGGATGCAAGCTGCATGCCATTATCTTGACACCACGGCGCTCAGGGTGAAGGAGGTCGCCGCCAAACTCGGCTACTACGACCCGTATTATTTTTCCCGTATTTTCCAGAAAATCCTCGGCTGCTCCCCGCTCGCCTACCGGCGCTTGGTGAAGGGGATTATAGTCTGCGGAGTCGCAAGCTGGGCTTGGATTGGAGGAGGACCGGAGTCAGGCGGTTGATCCCGTGCAGCCCTGCTCTTTAATGAATAAACTTCTCCAGATCTTCGAGGCTGCGCCCTTTTGTTTCGGGCACGAGCAGCCATATGAATCCGCTCGTGAACAAGCAAATCGCGCCAAACAGCCAGAAAACCTTGTATTCATAGGTGCGAAGCAACCAAGGGAAGAACTGGGAGACGGCGAAGTTTGCCAGCCAGAGCAGAAGCACGCAGGCGCTTGCAGCTTGCGTGCGGATACGATTCGGGAAAATTTCACCGATCACTGTCCACACAAGTGGCCCCATCCCAATCGAGAAGGCCGCCACATAAAGCAGCACCCAGGCAAGAAGCGCGGAGGGGGTGCCTCCTGAAGCCGCGTCGCTGTAGGACCATCCCAGGCCGAAGAGTCCGGCTGTCATTCCAAGCGCCGAGATGAGCAGGAGGGGCCTGCGGCCGGCCTTGTCCGCCAAAAACATCGCCGCCAAGGTAAACACCAGCATGATGAGGCCTATGAAAACCGAGTGCCCGATGGCCGAGGCGGTTTCTATTCCGGCGCTGGTGAAAATTCTGGGGGCGTAATACATGACGATGTTGATGCCGGTGATTTGCTGGAGGATCGCGAGTCCGGCACCGATGAGGAATATTTTCAGCAGTGGGGGCCGACAGCATTCTGAGAAGCGGCCTCGACTCTCGTTGGGGTGGGCGAGTGATTCCGTTTTGCCGGGATCGCCTATTTTTTCGAGAATGCGCAAGGCTTCGCCCATTCGACCCTTGAGAGCCAGCCAGCGGGGCGATTCCGGTATGAAGAAGAGCAGCACGAAAAAAATGGCTGCCGGTAAGGCTCCCGACCCAAACATCCAACGCCAGGCTGTCGCCACACGCCATGCCTCGTCTCCTGCGATCGCAAGACGAGCATTCACCAGATAAACGAGAACCATCCCCACGAGGACGGCACCTTGGTTCAAAGTGGTGAGAGCGCCACGCATCCGAGCGGGTGAAATCTCCGTGATGTAAACCGGAGTGAGCATGGAGGCGGCTCCGATACCGATGCCGCCCAGGATGCGGGCGAGCGCCAACTCGCCGGCGCTCGATGGAATCGCCGACCACACCGACGAGACAAAGAATAGCACCGCACAAACGAGGAGGGATTTTTTCCGGCCGATCCTGTCGGCCATGGCTCCAGCGAGCCACGCTCCGGCCACGCAGCCGATGAGCGCGCTGGAAACCGTCCATCCCAGCTCCAGATCGGAGAGGTTGAATCGTTTCTGTAAAAACTCAACGGTGCCGGCGATGACGGCGGTGTCGTAGCCGAACAGCAAACCGCCGAGGGCCGCCACACAACTCACATAAATCGCATAAACCGGGGAGCGTGGGTTTGATGGGGAATTTGTCATGAAATGCGTTGGAGAACGGAAAAGGTAAGGTTGGAAAAGCGGGGCTGATTGTTGAGGTTTGCAATCTCGCCGAACAAATAGGTTATCGGCGCCCATTGTTCCCAAGGCCTGTTGTTCTCAAACAGGCCGTGCAGACCAGCGCATCCGAAGAGGAGTGATTGCGGATTGATGCTGGCCCGCAGCGTCTCGATTCCTTGAGCGCTGTCGAAAACAACCAAACGCACCTCGCGCGAACCGGGCAAATCGGTTCCGCAAACGACCTCCCCATCCTCCGGGTGAAGGTGGAGAACAGCTCCGTCGCGTGTCATCAACGCCAGGCGATCCCAGTCATTGTCTGGAAGGAGATGTCTTTCACGTGCATGTTGGAAAAAGTCCAGGGCGGGCAGGGTTTCCTTCCCCGAGCGAATATGTGAAAACCGTCGAGGATCACTGCCTTCGCACACAAAGAACTCCTCCGATCCAAAATGGGCGTTGACCGTGATTGCCTGCCAGGATCCCTCGGTGATTGCGAACACCGCAACATCCTCCGCGAATGGGACGGTAGAACCTTTCGAGTCCCCAGATCTTGCGGCGGCGCCGCCGACGATTGGAATCGAGGCGGCGGCCGCAGGGAGTTCGTGAAGGAACTTTTCCATTCCCGTTCCACTGGTGAAAATCAGTATGAACGCGCGGGCAACCGGGATCTGTTTTGCCATCCAGGAGGCCGCCTCGGCATAGGTGCCGCCGAAGACCTCCCCCTGCAGCGAGGTAAAGGGCTTGACCTCCCGCGCGTCATGGCAAGCCCATGCAAAATCACAGGCTGCCTGTCTGTGGCCGATGGGCAGGGTGCCGAGTGATTTGGGATTAAGCATTTTTCAAACGGATCATGACGATAGTGCACTCGGTGCCATCAGGATTGATGAACTCGTAATCGCCAAATCCTGCCGGAACCAGACAGGCTTGAAGGAAGTCGAGAGTGGTTTCGAGCGAGGGATCGGACAGCGAGCGGATGACGACTTTTTTTCCTACGGTGAGCGTGGGAATCTGCAGGAAGCGTCCGTCTGTTGTGTGGCGCATGGGTTTGTTAAAAACAAACCTCTCGATTTCGAAGGGCATCTCGGAAATCGTCGTGAAGCGGTCGTGGCGGGTGTCGCCATCACCGTCGATCACGACTGCGCGTGCCCGGAGATGCTCCTGGACATATTTTTCGCGTCGCCATTTGTTGTTTCGGAACGAGTGCTCCAAGTGCATTTTCATGGGAGGAGCGGTCATGCTTTTGGCCGTGTCGTCCCAAGTCTGGCGCGCAAAGTCGTAGGTGAAGAAGGAATACTCCGTGCCTGCGACACTCGGGCCAGTATCCATTTCCAGGATCATTTGGTTGCCGCCGTGGCCGTGCTCGGTTCCGGGTGGGATGAGGAAAAGATCTCCGACATTGGTATCCCAGCGTTTGACGAACTTCTGCCAATCAAACGGAATCCGGTTGTTCGATTCGCGGCAAAGGCGCTCGTATTCCTCAAGGTCGGCATCCTCCTTGAATCCCATCATCGTGCCCGCGTCGCGATAGGCTTCCACGATGTAATAGGTCTCATAGCGGCCCAGGGGTTCGTTGAAATTGCGTTTGTTGTAAGCGGAGTCCGGGTGGTTGTGAATAGGCATGCTGCCGCGCTCGTAGGGCACGGGCTCGGCGAAGTATCCGTCGTCCAGCCAGACTTGGAGCGGAAGTAGATCGGGGTAGGTCTCATGGATGTGTTTACCGACCATCTGCACTGGACGCTGCATGGGGTTCTGGCATGGCATGTTCAAGAGGACGCCGCCTTCAAGCCCTGCATCGACCAGGATGCTCAGTTCGATGCCGGCCAGTTCATTCCACGCCATGTTCTCGAGACCTGGGATCTCATCGTAGATATCCTTGAAACGATACGAGCCCCAGGGTCCCGGTTGGGTGATTTTCACCTGCTTGATGGGCCGTTTGACCAACTCGTCGATGATCGTTTCATAGGTATCTCTCGGCATGAGTTTCAGCGAATCGCTCTGAACCGCTTCGATGTAAAAATCCATCCGTGGAAAGACAGTTTTTTTCTGACGGAGGAGCAGGTAGAAATCGCAGTAGTAATATTGTTTCCAAGAGTAGCCCTTGTCCGGATCCTCTTGTCCCAGCGGGACCAGTTCGCCGCCCCACATTTGCCAGAGCGTGGGCTGCATGGTGAAATCGGCATAGGCCACGAGACCGGCTTTTTCTGCCAGAAGAGGACACGCGCTTCCAGGGCCAAGGACGACCTGAAGCTCATTCACAGGGGCGGAGGAAAACTTCTCAGCAAGAGCGCGCACTTCTTTCTCATCGAGCACATCCGCCAGGGTTCCTTCGCTGTTCACCCATCCAAAAGAAGGGTCATCGCCCACAAATTTTTTGCGGTAGTCGGCCAAGTCCTTTCTATAAAGGCGGCTCGTGTTTTGACACACCGCTTTCAACCCAAGCTCCGCAGCGGCGGATTCAATTCCCTTGCGGAGTGACTTCCAGTCCACTCCATACCATCCGTCAATCAACAGAGTGGGGGGCAATCCCTTCGCAACCCGTGATTGAAGTTGTTGAACCAAGGCTCGGCAGGTTGCAGTGGACCCGACAACGATGGATGAAACTTTGTCCGAACCAAGAGGGATACGGTTTTCGGCGTTTTTGCGGTATTCGTAGAGTGGCATAGTGGGTTGGGGTGGGTTTGTGAGTGGGACCTAAGAATAAAAAGAGCGCCTTTGGCAGCAATCGATTCAAGTTGTATAAATGCGCTAACTGGTTGTAAAAAACGCCGCCATGAGCGTTCCGGTCTCCAGTTTTCCCATCAAGGTGCGCCCCCAGCCAGTCCAGTGCGGGCTTTGTTTGCATGGCGCAAAAGCGTTTGAGGTCCACTGTCAAAAAGAATGCTGGAGTCTTCATTTTTACAATTACTCCGGAACATTGAAAATTGCCGGCAAGTCGCTTGTATTTCAAACTGGCTCGGTCAGCCTGATCCCTCCGGGGGCCGAGGTGCAGTGGCACTTTCCTCCGCACGCTTCCCATTACTATGCCCACTTCAAATCCCGGTCACCCTCGCGCGGGGGATGTGTGGATATTTGCGTGTTGAACCCTGTGGATGCCATTCCTGATGGGCTTGGAGGCCAATTTGATGACTTGGTGCGTTTTTTTGAAGCGGGGGATAAGTTGCGCGCCAGCGTCAGGCTTTGGGATTTGTTGTTTCAGCTAGCCGAACCTCCAAGGAGTCCTGCTTTTTCGCATATTCTTCATACAACGCTGCAAGTTGCGTTGGCGGTGATCCGTAATAATCCGGGAAAAAATTTGCGCGTCCAAAATCTGGCTGCCCAATTGGGAGTTTCACGCAGTCAGTTGACAAGGCTCTTTCAAAAGGAGTTTCAGTGCGGTGCAAAAGAATATATTCTCCAGTCCAATATTGGGCGTGCATGCAGCTTATTGCGTCGTTCGGCGATGAGCATCAAGTCGATTGCGATGAGTTCTGGCTTCAACGACTTGGCTCACTTTAACAAAGCAATCCGAAAGGAAACAGGGAGCAGTCCCACACAATACCGTTTGCAAAAATCTCGAGTGGACAAATTATGAGTGCGGTTCAAAAGGCGCTGATCAATCCGCAAACATCAGATTCTATAGTGACTCGGGTTGGTAGATACGGTTTTGGGCAAAGCATCCAGAGCGTCTGCTGGCAAGCGGTCGATTACCCAGTGGTTGATGTCATCCCATCTTGAAAAGCGCACGGTTCCGGGGGCCTGCCATTTGCTTTGGTCGGCGAGAATGATGCGGCTCTTGGCGCGGGCGATGATGTTTTTTTTGATCTCGCTTTCAGTGAACTCTGTGGTCCAACAGCCTTCGGAATTCAAACCTGTGGCGCCGATGAGGGCGAAGTCGAATTGAAGATTTGCAAAGGCGTTGATGGCAGTGCCTCCGACGAGGGCGCCGCTGACTTTGCGCAATTCTCCGCCGATGCAGATAATGCTGGCTTCGGCATGGGAGCAGGCGGCGACCAAGGCAACGGAGTGAGTAATCAAGCGGATGTCCGCGCGGCGCATTAACAGCTTTCCTGCTTCCAGACAGGTTGAGCCGGCATCCACAAAAACACTGGAGCCAGCAGGGATGAGCTCGTTGGCTTTTCTTGCGATGGATTTCTTTTCGGTGTTGTGGCGTTGCTGGCGTTCATCGAAGGAAATTTCTGCGCGGGCATATAGGGGATCAAGCACGCCGCCGTGCACGCGGATCAGATCTCCCGACTTTTCGAGTTCGCTCAAATCTCGGCGCAGCGTGGCTGGCGAGACACGAAACAGATTTTGGAGTTCCGCAAAGCTTAGGCGTTGCTTCTCCCTCACGATTTTTCGAATCGAGTTATGTCTTTCTTGAGCGAACATTATCGTTTTTTAGGAGTTTGATCGTTGGGTTTGTCTTCGTCTTCTCGATACTCAGGTCCGGTGGATAGATCAGGGAGACTGAGGATTCAAGAATCACCCTTTGAGATCGCGAGTTCCGAGTTCTTCAGCGAGGGCGAGGCAATCTTTGATTGGCAGGACCCCGTCCGAGGTTCCGGGGCCGAAGAGGCAGGAGGCGGCGGTGGCGACTCCGTAGCGGAGGGCCGTGTCGATCGAGAGGTCTTCGTGCAAGCCAAAGAGGACGCCGGCGGCGAAGGCATCCCCTGCGCCGACTGTTCCGATGATGCGCTCCTGCGGCACATGGAGGCTGCCTTGGATGTGGAATTTTCCATCATGTCCGAGCGCGCAGGCGCCTTCGGGGAAGTGGACGATGACCCACTCGCCGACGCCGGAGGCGAGAAGTTGGCGGGAGGCGGATTCGATCGCCGGCAGGGAAAGGAGGCCGCCAGGCTTGGTGGGGATGCCGGTGGTCCGCTCGATTTCGAACTCGTTCATGATGCAATAGTCCGTGTGCCGCAGCGCCGGAAGAACGATCTCCCCGAAGCGCTGGCTGTCCTCGCTCACGACATCGATGCTGGTTTTGAATCCGGCGTCCCGCGCCTCATGCAGCACACCGGCGGCGGCAGTGCCGAATTTCGTATCGGGTTGATCGAGTAAATCGAGGAGCAGGAGGTAGCCAAGGTGGAAGATTTTGGCATCCGATCCGGCGAAGGAAAAATGTTCCGGTGCGAGGAAGGCGTTGGCTCCACGCTGATGGAAAAAAGTGCGGCGCCCGGTGGATTGAACGGTCATCACATCGGTATAGGATGTGGGTGCCGTCGCGTGTCGGAGAATGCGTGTGCGATCGACCCCGTGCGCATCGCATTGTCCGTGAATCCAGTCTCCATAGGCATCCGCACCGATCAGGCCGATGCCTGCGAGCGGAAAGGGAGCGCCCAATCGGGCGAGGTCAAGGAGCACATTGAAGGGACTGCCGCCGTTGCCGGTTGTTTCGGTCAGGATGTTGGCGAGCGCATCCTGTTGCGGATAGGTGTCGATGAATTTCAGCTTGTCGACAATCCAGTTGCCGCCAGAGAGGATTCCTTTGCGGTCACTCATGCGGTTTTGTCGCTGAGAAGGCGAAGGATGGCAGGTTCGTCCTCTTCGAGATTTGGGTAACGGCCGATGTCGGGATTCACAAAAAAGTTGTCGTTCAGATCGTCATTCGCCGTCGAGACCTCACCAATAATGCACTCGTCGCTGAGGGGATAAAAAGCATGGTAAACTCCTGGCACAAGAGTCACTCGTGAACCCGCAGAAAGCTCGATGATCTGGCCAGATTTGACCGTCACGGGCTCGTGGTCGATCGGCATGGAGAATTCCCGATCCCCGCTCTCATCGGGAACGCCTGCCCACACCTGAACCGCGAGGCGCCCCCAACGGCAGATGATATCTTCCTTTTTCTTGCGGTGGCAGTGAGCCGGTGTGGTCATGCCTTTTTGCGCATACATGAGCTTTTCGCAGTATTCCGGTTCCTCCGCGAGGTTCACCAGAACGAGTCCGAAATTCCGCCAATCAGCGAGACCGAAATCGGTCACATCCCAGCGCGGGCGTGGCGGGAGGGCCCATTCGTGGGCTGCAAAACAGGATTGGGCGGAGCGGATGAGGGCGTTGATTTCACTGCGTTTCATAGTGAGTTTTTGTAGAGGAAGGTTAAGTCGAGTTTTACAGGAATGCGATGTCCTGCGGGGGAAATAAGGGTGACTCCATGAGTGTCTGGAATGATCTTTTTGACCCGCTCAAAATCACGCGGGATCGCAGCGACGGCCATGATGTAGTTGATGATGGTCGGTTTTTTGGGATCGAACTTTGTAAAGGTTTTGAACCCCTCGCTGTTGATGGGATTTGGCTTTTCGGCGGGTGAGATGCCGAGGAAAAAGTAGGATGTCACATCCTCGAGGCCCATGACATTGACATGCCGGCCGTCCCAAGGCGCGTAATGACGGCCGCCATTGGATATCCAGAAAACCGTGCTCTGCAGCACGCGGGGATCCTTGAGCGAAAACCACACATAGCCCTCCTTAGGAAAGGCCGCCGCCGTCCAAGCAAAATCGGGCCGGTCCTG
>JBIIUB010000149.1:0-3485 GCA_044340205.1 Terrimicrobiaceae bacterium | reverse complement strand
ATGAAGTCGAAGAATGCGATGTAGCCGCCAAGGAGAACCATGGCCACAAATACGACCACTGTGGAGTCTGTGAGTTCCTTGTATCGGCGGAATCCTTTTTCATTGGGATCCCAGGGCCACTGGGCCTTGCCGAGCTCCACCCGGACTTCGGAGGTGAACTTGCGGATTTTTGAAAACATCGGGTTTGAATTGTTAAAAAGGAGCCACAGGCCAGGAGGGACTTGAACCCCCAACCGACGGTTTTGGAGACCGTTGCTCTACCAATTGAGCTACTGACCTTCGGAATTTGACTCCGGCCCGCTTTTTTGAAGGCGGGCGCTTGTGGTGTTAGGCGATGATATCACCCACGCGTCCAGCACCCACGGTGCGGCCGCCTTCGCGGATAGCGAAGCGGATGGTTTTTTCCATCGCGATTGGAGTGATGAGTTCGACTTCCACGGAAACGTTATCACCGGGCATCACCATTTCAACACCTTCTGGCAATTGCACAGTTCCAGTCACGTCAGTCGTGCGGAAGTAGAATTGCGGGCGGTAGTTGGTGAAGAACGGCGTGTGGCGGCCACCCTCGTCTTTGCTGAGGACATAGACCTCGGCCTTGAACTTGGTGTGGGGCTTGATCGACCCTGGCTTGGCGATAACCTGGCCGCGTTCGATTTCTTCTTTCTTGGTGCCACGGAGAAGCACACCGACGTTGTCGCCGGCTTCGGCGCTGTCGAGGAGCTTGCGGAACATTTCGATGTCGGTGACGGTTGTCTTCTTGGTGTCGCGAAGACCAACGATTTCGACTTCTTCCATTTTCTTGAGGATACCGCGTTCGACACGGCCGGTGGCGACGGTGCCGCGACCTTCGATGTTGAACACGTCTTCGACGGGCATGAGGAAAGGAAGATCCTTCGGACGCTCGGGCTGCGGGATGTATTCATCCACAGCGGCCATGAGGGCGAGGATTTCTTTTTCGTATTCCGCATCACCTTCGAGAGCCTTGAGGGCGCTGCCTTTGATGATTGGGATGGTGTCGCCTGGGAACTCGTATTTGCTGAGGAGTTCGCGGACTTCCATTTCGACGAGCTCGAGGAGGTCTTTGTCGTCAACCATGTCAACCTTGTTCATGAAAACAACGATCGAAGGCACACCGACCTGACGGGCGAGAAGAATGTGCTCACGGGTCTGAGGCATCGGACCGTCAGCGGCGCTGACGACGAGGATCGCGCCGTCCATCTGGGCGGCACCGGTGATCATGTTTTTGACGTAGTCGGCGTGGCCGGGGCAATCAACGTGTGCGTAGTGGCGATTTGCGGTCTCGTATTCTACGTGGGCTGTGTTGATCGTGATGCCGCGCTCTTTCTCTTCGGGAGCGGCGTCAATCTCGTCATATTTTTTTGCAGTGGCTCCGCCGCTTTTAGCCAAAACGGTGGTGATTGCTGCTGTGAGTGTGGTTTTACCGTGGTCAACGTGGCCAATCGTGCCGATGTTGACGTGCGGTTTATTACGCTGGAACTGTTCTTTTGCCATCTTGATTTTTCGGTTGGTTTTTTGTGTGCGGGACGATGTTAGTGGAGCCCATGACCGGGATTGAACCGGTGACCTCGTCCTTACCAAGGACGTGCTCTACCAACTGAGCTACATGGGCATTTGGCGGCCGGAGCCGCGGTGTTTGCACATCGACCTGCGTTATGTTTTCCCGGTGGAAAAAGGCGACGACGCTACCCGCTCCCGCATTTGCGACGGGCGGTTGGCGTCCTCTCCTGTTTCCGACAGGGATGTGAAAAGTATCGCTTCCGCGTTTTCTGTCAAAGGGAAAATGCAGAGCATCAGGCGACCGTCACGCGGTGGGTTGTCAGGCGGTTTTCTTTGCGCGCTTTTGGCGAAGCAAGGCCAGGGAGACAAAAGCGACTTCACACAGCACGAAGGCGACGGCTCCGGGGAGTCCGCCTGTTCCAAATCCGTAGCTGTGAAGTCCCACGCCGAGAATGAAGTTCACGCCATACCAAGCCATGATCACGCATTGAAAAGCCAAGACCGCACCCACAGCCATTCCAAATCCGCCCCACTTGCCGGCGATGCGGCCATGGAGGAGAAAGAGATAAGCCAGAAGCGCGATGAGGGCCCAAGTTTCTTTGGGGTCCCAATCCCAAAAGCGGCCCCAGGAGTAGTTCGCCCATACGGCGCCGAGGATGGTGCCGATGGCGAGGAGGAGCACGCCGATTTGGAGGGTGCGGTAGAGGTAGTTGTTCAGAGCCGGTGAGGCCTTTCCACCGAACAGGGATTTTCCGAGAATGATATGGCCGACACCGAGCGCGAGAGCGAAGGCGGCATAGCTGAGCGTGATCGTCAGCACATGGGTCGTGAGCCAGAAATTATCCGCCAGCACCGGAACGAGCGGGTGGATCGAACGATCGAGGATCACTGGCTGCGTGTCGGCAAGGATGAGCGAGACAACTGCGACAGGCACGGCTCCGAGGAGGAAATACCGGCTGCGATAGATCGCCTCGAAAAGGAGCGCGAAGAAAATCGTGCCGAATGCCACCCACACGACCGACTCATACATGTTCGTCACAGGCGCGCGGCCGGAAATGATGATTCGAAAAACAAAGCCGGCGAGTTGGAGCAAGAAGCCGCAGAGGCCGAATGCCCAGCCCAGCGCGTAGCCGCCCTTTCCAGGAACCACCAGCAATCCGATTCCCGCCACGAGATAGAGAATCCATGCCCAGCGGAACGGGTGAAGTCTCTGGTAAAAGACCTCCACAGCGATCTTGCCGGCATCCGCCTGAAATCTCGCCTCCTCCCGCGCCTGCTCGGCGCGGAGTTCCGCAAGGCCAGCGTCGAAGTCGGCTTGGTTGTTCGAGCGGAATCCCTCGCGCAGCTTGGCGAGCGCGACATCGTCGGACTTCAGGGGACTCCATGCAGCGGCGCCTGTCGGCAGCAGAGTGACGGAGCGGCCGCTCACGAGGCCCTCAAAAACCGCGAGGCGCATGCCGACGGTGGAGGCCTCGCGCTGGAGCACATCCAGAGTGGCCTTGGGATTTTTCGAACGGATGGCAGAAACCTCCTCCAAGGCGTTTCGGAGCTTTTTATTCCCCGCCATTTCGCGGTAACTGAAAAGCTTTTTCGCGGGATCTAAACCAAGCTGGTCTTTGAATTTTTTGTTCCCGATGAGAATGAGCGGCTGATCCTCCCAGCCGACCGGCGTGAGCCAGAGCGAGGCGACCGTCGCTGTTGAGCTGACCTTCACGCCATCTTTCACATAGCGGCTTTTGCCCGAGAGGCTCAGGAGCGCTTCATCTGCGAAAACGAGGAATGGCTTTTTCCTCCCGCCCTCTTGGATCGGTATCGCGTCGAGGCCTGTGAGATCGAGCCCGTGCGAGGCGTTGCAAAAAATGAGAAGTCCGGCGGCAAAGGCAAAAATGCGGAAGAGAGATGTCATGCGTCCTTGGTTTTGGGTTTGAAGTAAAACATGATGGTGATGCCAATACAAATGGCCAGCG
>JBIIUB010000078.1:0-13667 GCA_044340205.1 Terrimicrobiaceae bacterium | reverse complement strand
TTTTTGGGCTCACACCTCACCGACCGTTTGCTTGCAGAGGGCCATCGCGTCATCGCGATCGATAGCCTCATCACTGGCAATGTCGCGAACATCGAGCATCTCGCCGGGAACAAGAACTACAAATTCATCTGCCACGATGTCACCGACTTCATCTACATTCCAGGTAAGGTCGATTATGTGTGGCATTTCGCGAGCCCAGCCAGTCCGATCGACTACCTGCGCATCCCGATTCCGACCCTGAAAGTCGGCTCGCTCGGAACGCACAATGCGCTCGGTCTGGCCAAGGATAAGGGCGCGGCGTTCATCCTCGCCTCCACCTCCGAGTGCTACGGCGATCCGCTCATTCATCCGCAAACCGAAGACTATTGGGGCAATGTGAACCCCATCGGACCACGCGGCGTTTACGATGAGGCCAAGCGATTCGCGGAAGCCATCACCATGGCCTACCACCGCTATCACGGCATGAATACGCATATCGTTCGTATTTTCAATACTTACGGTCCGCGCATGCGCCTAGATGACGGACGCGTTGTGCCGGCCTTCATCGGTCAGGCGCTGACTGGTCAGCCGCTCACCATTTTCGGCGACGGATCCCAGACCCGCAGTTTTTGCTATGTCTCGGATCTTATCGACGGAATCTTCCGCTTGATGATGAGCGATTTCCATGAGCCCGTGAACATCGGCAATCCACGCGAAATGACGATCCGTCAGTTCGCCGAGGAAATCCTGCGCATCACCGGCGCAGGTTGCCAGATCGAACACAAGCCGCTTCCGGTGGACGATCCCAAGGTGCGCCAGCCGGACATCACCCGCGCCAAGACGATCCTTGGCTGGGAGCCGAAGGTTGATTTCGACAAAGGCATTCGCGAGACCATTGAATTCTTCCGTGGCCGCGTTTGAGATTTACTTCCTTCAGACACACGAATAAAAAGCCCCGCTATGAGAAAAAACTGGTTCCCCGCGACGGTCCTCCCTGCCCTGTTCCTTGCACTTTGCGGCATGCCGCTCGAAGCCCAGGTCAAGCCGGAGTTTGCCATTAAAAAAATCGAACCCGCCCTTGTCGAGACGCCACAAATCTCGGCAGGGACCTATCGCAAGCAACAGCCCGGCGCGGCGCGTCCGTTGCCTTGGCTTGAGATCGATGTGAATTTCGAGCGCGACGAGGTATCGAAGGAGGATCCAAAATACACCGACGACCTGACTGTTGGTTTTTATATCCTTCTGAACAACGCCCCTTTGACCCCTGACAAGCAGCCCACGCTCCTTACTGGCACCACAACCATTTCGGATGTGCCCCATGGAAAGGGACTGCACACGGCGGCCTTTGTCTCTCCTCAGACGCTTGGACGGTATTTTGACGGCAAGCCTCCCGCCACCGCGCAGCAGGCGGTCGTTGATGTGGGCGTCACCATTTCAAACTCCACCGGCCTAGTTGCGATAGCCTCCTCCAAGAGCACGGATGTCGCCAAGCAGGGCAAGGGTTGGTGGGAATCCGACGCAGGCATGACCAAGGTCACCGGCCGCGTTCTGGAAAAGAGCCAAACGCCCTTCGCGCCTCTTGCTTGGGATTATTTCGTGCCTTCCAAACCCAAGGCCGCAAACTGATCCGATTCTAACGATGGCCCGACCAGCACGCATTTTCACTCTCAACCTCGGCATGCAGACCGTGAGCATGGCGGAGTTTCAGGAATTGCCTGCCGGTGGCTTGAAGCTCGTTGCGCTCAAAACATCCGAACTCATCGTCGATCCCGCAGCCGACGCCACGCGCAACAGTCAGATCGAATCGGTTGCGACGGAGCTCCGCACCGCCTTGAAGGCTCCCAAAAACGCCAAGACCCACATCTGCCTGCCATCGCAGAGCGTCTTCTCGCGCTTTGTGAAATTGCCCGGCGCCACGGCCAGTGATGTCGAATCGATCATCGGTTTCGAAGCCCAGCAGAATGTGCCTTTCCCGATCGACGAAGTGGTTTGGGATTACCAAATCATGGGCGATCGCCGTGGCGAAACATGGGATGTCTCGATCGTCGCCATGAAGGCGGATCAGCTCAACGAGGTCGTCGAATCTGTGGAAAAGAGTGGCATAGCATCTGGACGAATCGATTTCGCACCAACCGCGCTTTTCAACTCTTTCCGCTACAACTACGCCGATGCCAAGGGCTGCTCGCTCCTGCTGGACCTTGGGTCACGCACCACAAACCTCGTCTTCATCGAGGACAACCGCCTCTTCAGCCGCAGTATTCCGATCGGCGGCAATACAATCAGCACCGCCATTTCCAAGGAATTTACGCAGGAAATAACGGTCGCTGAAAAACTCAAACTCGAGAAAGGCACGGTCGGACTCGGAGGAGCCTATGCGGAGTCCGAAGACCCCACCGAAGCCCGCCTCGCGAAAGTGACCCGGAATACGATGACCCGCCTCCACGCGGAAATCGCCCGCTCGATCAATTTTTACCGCACCACCCAAGGCGGCACCACCCCGATGCGGGTTCTCATCTGCGGCGGCGGAACGGGCCTGCCCTACATGACGGAATTTTTTGCAGAAAAACTTCAGGCGCCGGTGGAGTATTTCAATCCCCTTCGCAACGTGGAGGCCACTCCTGATGCCCTTCCGCACGGCACCGCTCACTGTGCTTCGGGCCTTGGTGAACTGGTCGGTTGTGCGCTGCGTTCCCTAAAAAATTGCCCCATCGAGATCAATCTCACGCCTCCAAGTGTCAAGCAGGCCCAGCGTTTCGCGAAGCGGGTTCCGGCCTTGGCCATCGCGGCGCTATTTTTCATTATTACACCCGCTCTCTGCTGGCTTGATCTCGACGAATCCGCGCTCCGCATTGGCGAGAGGGTCCAACAGCAAACGGCCGAAGTCGCCCGCCTCGATAGTCTCTCCAAGGGCATCACCTCCACGCTTGCGGAACGCGACAAACTCGTCGCCGAAGCGGCCCCCTTCCTCGCCGTAGCCGCCGAGCGTTCCGTGTGGGCCTCTATCATGGAGGAACTTGCCGCCACCATCCCGCAACGCTTCATCTGGATCACCCAGATCAAGCCGGTGGAGGGCACCATCGCCACTCCCGAACCAACACCAGCCCCAGGAGTAAAAGCCCCGCCGAAACCCACCACGCCCGCTACAGGCCCGAGAGCGATCACGGCCATCGAAATCAACGGCCTCTACCTCGACGACCCGCTCATAGAAGATGATGCTAAGGTGATCGACAAGTTTTTCAACAATCTCAAACCTTCCACCGTCTTTGCAATCGGTGAGGATCCCTCGCAAATCATTACCCGCCGCACAACGCCGACAGGCGAAGCGTGGGCCTACGGCTACACGCTGGTCCTGCCGCTCAAGCAACCGCTCATCCTGCCATGAACTGGTTCAAACAAAATCCCATTGCCGTAGTGCTCATTCTTGTGGCCGTCATAGGCACCGGAGCCACTTCGTATTTGGCGGTGGATGCCCAAGCGCGTCGCGACGAGGCACAGGCGAATTTCGATTCGCAACTGCAAAAACTGAAGCAATTCCAAAACCAAAAGCCCTTCCCGACCGAAAGCAACCTCAAAGCCGTCCAGTCAAGCCTGAAGGAATACCGTGAGGAAATCGCCAAGTATCGCACCGCACTGGCTGCGATGGAGGAACTGCTCGCCCCCATCAACCCGCAGGAGTTCCAAGATGACCTCCGCAAGGCAGTGGACGAATTGAGGAAAAAGGCGCTCGAAAAAGGCGTCACGCTTCCAGACAACTTTTTCTACGGCTTCGATGAATACCAAGCCACGCCGCCATCCCAGCAGGAAGTCGGAGAGCTGAATCGGGAATTCCGCATTATCCGCCGACTCACGGATGAAATCGTCGATCTCAAAATCGGGTCCATTGTCTCCCTTAAAAGACACGAAATCCCGACTCCATCAGCGACTCCCAGCCCGACACCAGCCGCCACACCAGCGCCAAAGGCCCCTTCCATTTCCACCAAAACCTTCACGATTACCTTCACTTCCCCTCAGGAAAAGCTCCTCACCGCCTTTAACATGATACAAGACGCGAACGAATTTCTTCTCATTCGCTCGCTCACGATGGACAACACAAGTCCACAACCGCCCCTTCGCAGCCAATCCGGCGACTCTTCGCCGACGGAAGGCATTCCAATACCCAGCGCTTCCGAAAGCGCACCCGAAACCATTCAAGCCGTCCTTGGCCGCGAATCCGTCATCGCCAGCCTGACCATTGAAATCCTCGACTTTCCCGACTGGGAAACCAAAACATCGGACCAGCCGAAGACAACCCCTCCGCCCAAGTGAATTCTATGAATTGGGTTAAAGAAAAATACGATATTCTCATTCTCGCCCTTGCCACGATCTTACTGGTATCCAACGCCGCTTGGATCGCAATGAGCCGCATGGAGCCAGAAGCCGTCCAGGCAGGCCTCACCGCCCCCAAGGACAACGCGATTCCGCCTGTAAATCTTGATGCCATCCGTCAAGCAAGTGCCCTCGCGGACTCTCCATCCAAGTGGAAAGCCCCCACCGACCTTACCGCAGGCTCCGCCGAGCGCGGTTCCCTGCTCGTTTCCCGCCGCTACTTGCTCAAGGATGGCAAACTCATTGACCCCCTGGCAGAAGGCAGCGACCAACTCCATCCACCCCTCACCAACGACTGGCTTCTCGCCAACGGCCTTGATTACACGGACATGAACATCAAGGAAAAAGACTCCGACGGCGACGGGTTCAGCAACCTTGAGGAATTTGAGAAAAAAACCGATCCCAACGATCCCAAAGATGCTCCACCATCTTTTTACAAACTCAAATACATTTCTTATAATTCTAAACCCCTCTTATTAACTTTCAAATCCTTATCCAAGGAGGAAGCGACTTTAAAAAACGATAAAGTAATTGCACCTCTTAAATTTATTCCAAAAGATTGGAAAATAGATAATGAGAAGCTGACAAGTTTCTTAAAAGAGACATGGACATTATACACAGGTGAGATTCAAAAAAATGAAGAGAAAAAAATTACTTTAGAAAATGAGGTAATTAAAACTAAAGAGAAACTTAAAACAAGAAAAAGGAATAAGGAATTAGAGAAAAAACTCGAGGAAGATTCAAAGTCTTTGCAAAACCTTCAAATCTCGATTAAGAATAACCAACATGTATTAGATGTTTTAAATGAGATATTCCCAGAGGACACTAAAGAAAATGCGTCTATTACAGAAAATCTTATTTCTCGTGAAAATAATAGACTTATACGATTTGAAATTAATGGCAAATCAGCCATCTTGGAAATAGACCGAGAATTTCAGATTAATATGAGGGATAATCAAGGAAACATAAAAACACAATACCTTAAACTCGGTCAAGAAGTAGAGGGTGCTCCCTATAAAATTCTCAATTTTGAGGCCAAGGAAGCCAGCGAGAGAAATCTCACGTTGAATGTTTCTGAACTTACGGTTCAGAATACAGAAACTGGTAATTTGATTACTCTTACTTATAATCAAGCTAAAGACGATCCAACCACATCTGGCATTTTTCACAACCCTCTGTCGCCGGGTGATTCAGATTTGACGCTTCAAAAAGGAAACGAATTCGAAATCAAGCCGGCGTCGAAACGAAAGCTGAAGTTACTTGAAATAACATCTAAAGAATCTAAAATACAAGACCTTACCACTGGAGAAGAAAGAACCATTCCAATTGAAAATTCCTCCCACTGACACACGATGACTAAATTTCCACTCTGGCTAGTAGCATTTATCCTCGTCGGCGCATCCGTGGCAGGAGTTAATGCGCAGTATCCTGGCGTTCAAGGTGCCGTGGAGTCGCACATCCAGGTTCTTGAGCAGAAGAGCGCTTATTGCGCGGAACTGGTGCAAAAAGGAGATGCCGCCGTGGCTGATAATGATTATGAGTCAGCCTACGCGCTCTTCAAAAGCGCGGTGGATACCCTTCCGCAGGGTGGCGAGACCTCTACCGATCTCCGCAAACAGGCGCTTGGAGGTTTCTGCAACGCCGCTGTTCTGCTTGCGCGCCAGAGGGTTTCCGAAGGTCGTTATGCGGATGCCCGCACCACCGTGGAAGTAGTCCTCGAAAACCGCTACGATCCGAATTACGGCCCCGCCAAAACCCTTCGCTCCCAGCTCATGGACCCGCAGGGTTTTGCCGATCGAGGAACGATCACGCCCCGCCATGTGGCGAACATTGAAGAGGTGAAACGCCTCATCCAAGAGGGCGAAGGCTACTATGCGACCGGGCGATACGATATCGCCTTCAAGCGCTGCGAGCAGGCCCTGAACATCGACAAATACAACATCGCCGCGCGGCGGTTAATGGAAAAAATCAATGTGGCCCGCCAAGAATATGCCGATGCCGCATACAGCGAAACACGCGGCGCCATGCTCACTGCTGTGGACAAAGCCTGGGAGCTTCCACTCCGGAAATTCACCGATGGCCCGACCGCCATCGTCGAGCAGCCGCAAATGGACAGCAAAGGCAGCCAGGCCATCAACAACAAACTCGACGAGATTATCATTCCGCGCATCGATTTCACCGATTCTTCCATTAAGGAAGCCCTCGACTTCATCAAAAAGCGCGCCGCCGATCTGGATACCGGAGACTCGGACAACAAAGGCATCAACATCATTCTCAAGCTCAAGCCCGACTCGCCCGATGCCTCTTACCCGATCACTCTGTCGCTCTCGGATGTCCCACTTCGTGAAGCTCTTCGCTATGTGACCGAGGCGGCAAATCTCAAGATCAAAATCGAAACACACGCCGTTGTCGTGGTTCCAGCCACGGAGAACACGGATGTCTTGATCACTAAGGAATACAAAGTCCCGCCGGGCTTCATCACGGCAACGCCCGGCAGCGCGCCACCGCAAGTTAGCGGTCTGGCTGCAGGTTCCCAATCCGTCATAGCCGCGCGGTCTATAGCCAAGGATTTTCTCGAAACTCAAGGTGTCGAATTTCCCCCTGGAGCCAGTGCGAACTACATTTCGCTCACCAGTCGGCTCATTGTTAAAAATACCCAAGCCAACTTGGAGCTTATTGATGCTCTTGTAGACACATCGGTTGCCACCAGACCAACACAGGTTGAAATCGAAGCGAAGTTTCTGGAAGTCTCTCAAAACAATCTCAACGAACTCGGCTTTGACTGGCTCCTCGGTCAGTTCGCCCTTGCTGGAGGATCTGGCGTCTATGGCAGCGGCGGAACAATCGGCCTCGGACGATCCATCGATAACAATGGATACCCTCTCATCAATCCTGCCAACAGCCTTCCCGTCGGCGCTAATTCCGCAACCTCCGGCCCTATGACAGCCGGCAACCGTGGCGGAACCACAGGCATCAGCTTGAATGCGGTGGATGCCATCCTCCTCGGCTCGCCAGCCGGTCCGGCTCCAGGCGTTCTCAGCGTTGCGGGTGTTTTCACAAACCCACAATTCCAAGTCGTCCTCCGCGCCTTGAGCCAAAAGAAGGGAATCGATCTCGTCAGCGCTCCAAAGGTAACCACAAAAAGCGGCAGCACTGCGAAAATCGAAATCGTCCGCGAGTTCCGCTACCCCAGCCAGTTCGACCCGCCGCAACTCTCCGCAACCACCGGCTCCACCTATGCTCCTGTTGTTCCCAACTCACCGAGTGGCTGGGAAACAAAAAATACAGGTATCACCTTGGAAGTGGAACCGACTGTCGGCCCCGACTCCTACACGATTGAGTTACGCTTAGCGCCTCGAGTGATTGAATTTGATGGTTTTATCAACTACGGTAGTCCAATAAATGCTACCGTTCAACAAGGCCTTGACAGCCCATTAATTGGCGCCATTGGACCTGACATTCTGCTCCCATCACAGACCTTTGAAGCCACGCCCAACACCATCAATCAACCCGTCTTTTCAGTGCGCGAAGTTGAAACCCAAGTATCTGTTTACGATGGTCAAACGGTGGTTATGGGAGGCCTTATGCGCGAGGATGTGCAAAAAGTTCAAGACAAGGTTCCAATTTTAGGAGATATCCCTCTTGCAGGAAGACTTTTCCGAACGAATGTGGACCAACACATCAAACGTAATTTACTCATGTTTGTGACTGCGGGCCTGCTGGACCCAGCCGGTCAACCAATTATCGAAGCAGACGAGGATGATCAGCTTCTGCCTGAAGTGGATGTTAATGCCATGTTGAGTGATGCTATTCCGTCAGATCCACTTTCTGCACCGCTGCCACAATAACGCCTTAAAATGACTTTTACACTCCAAACAAGTTGTTTCCGCCGTCGAATCCGCCACATCACAGCCAGTTGCTCTGTCGTGATGGCCGTTTTTTCCATTGGCATACCATTGCAGGCAGAAACGGATCTGGTAGCCATCTCGGAACGCGAGATTCTTAAGAGACAGGAAGAGGTTAAGCAGGCGGAACAAATCATCAACCAAGCGCGCCGCGACCTGGCCGATAAGGATCTCGAAGGCGCGTATTCCAATTATCTCCAAGCACTCCAAATCACCCGATCAGGAGTGGCAACGCAAAAACAGCGTGCCTCCCTCATTTCAGAGTTCAGCAAAACAGGGATCGACTACGCAAATTGGCTCATCAGCAACGGGCGGTATCAAGATGCGGAAAATACAGCCAAAACAATCCTATCGCCAGAATTCAACCCCACCTACAAGCCAGCCATGCAGATGCTGGCCAACTTGGAGCAACCGGGCTACTACATTCGCACGACCACTCCCGCCTTCGCCTCCAAGCGCGAGGAGGTGAAGACCTTGCTCAATCAGGCCGAAGGATATTACGCCACAGGCCGCAATGATCTTGCGCTCAAACGCTACGAACAAGTTCTAAACCTGGACCCCTACAGCACCGCCGCCAGAAATGGCATGGAGATGGTGAACAAACAGCGCAAGACCTACTACGAAAGCGCCTACAATGAAACCCGCAGCCGCATGCTGTGGCTCACCGATCGTGCGTGGGAGCGCCCGGTTCGGAAAATGACGCCGACCGGACGCGATACGGACGGATCCTCCTTCGGAACCAACACCGCTGCTGGATCAAAGGATGCGATCAACAACAAACTCAATAAAATCATCATCGACAAGATGGATCTTGAGGACGCCTCGATCCGCGAAGTCGTGGATTTTCTCAAACAAAAAAGCCGCCAACTCGATAACAGCACGGATGATCCGAAGAAAAAGGGTGTCAATATCGTTCTGAAACTCGCCTCCCAGACGCCTCCTACCGCTCCTACCGATGATCAATCTGCTGAGACCCCGCCTGCGGAGACCGGTGTCACAGAGGATACGAAAATTTCGATTGCACTAAAAAATGTCCCGCTCATCGAAGCTGTGCGCTATCTCACGGAACTTGCCGACCTCAAATACAAAATCGAACCCTTTGCGGTATCCATCATCCCTCTCACCGAGAACACCGAGGAACTGGTCACCAAAGAATACCGTGTCCCACCTGGATTTATTCCGGCCTCTGCTGGTGAAAGCGTTCCTTCTGGCCCAGTTCCCGGAGGCCAGGCGACAGGGGATGCCAACACACGCATCACTGGCCGCCGAAATGCCACTCAATATTTTACCGAGCAAGGAGTTCCATTTCCAACGGGTGCGTTTGCCCAATATATAGCCTCGGGAAGCAAGCTCATTGTTAGAAATACCCAAGCTGCGGTGGATCTCATTGATACCATTGTGGAAGGCGCGACCGGAGTGGCCCCGACTCAAGTTGAAATCGAATCGAAATTTGTAGAAATCTCACAGAACAACCTGAACGAATTGGGATTCGATTGGATGTTGGGTCCGTTTTCCATCGGCGGTGGCGTTTATGGTGATGGGGGAACCCGCGCAGGGGCTCAAGAACTTTCCTCCCAATACTACGCAAATTACCCATTTGGAAATGTGGGTGCAAATCCGCTGACGGCAGGCAACCGCAATGGCATTGGAACAAGCTACAACTCAGCCATAACTGCTAACAGCATAAATGCCTTGCTGGGCGGAATCCCGCAGGGAACAAATGTCGCTTCTCCAAGTGTTTTCGGAGTAGCGGGTGTCTTCACAAATCCTCAATTCCAAATGGTTATTCGTGCCCTCAGCCAACAAAAAGGCGTAGACTTGATGTCCGCTCCCAAAGTCACTACCAAGAGCGGCATCAAGGCAACGATTAAAGTGATCCGTGAATTTCCATATCCCACAGAATTCAATCCGCCTCAAGTGCCCCCTCCTGCAACAGGGACATCATCATCTACCCCCCCCGAGGTTGGATTATTTGTAACCGGGGGTATTGTCACGCCAGCAACACCCTCTGCTTTCGAGAAAAGAGATCTCGGTGTCAGTCTAGAAGTGGAACCACAAGTTGGAGCCGACAACTATACGATAGACCTTTCTTTATCTCCTGAGGTTGTAGAATTTGAAGGCTTTGTAAATTACGGATCTCCTGTGATTGGCCCCACTTATAACCCTGCACTCGTGTTAGCAGGAATACCTTCAGGCGTATCAACCTATGTAATCACTCCGAATGTCATCAACCAACCAATTTTCTCTGTCCGCAAGGTGACCACCAGCGTGAGCATCTGGGATGGTCAGACGGTTGCCCTCGGCGGACTCATTCGCGAGGATGTTCAGAAAGTAAACGACAAGGTGCCGATCCTCGGCGACATTCCGCTGGCGGGGCGTCTCTTCCGGTCCAATGTGGATCAGAAGATCAAGAAAAACCTCATTGTTTTTGTCACGGCCCGTCTTATGAATGCTGAAGGACAGCCGTTGCTGCAACAGGATGACGAAGAAGAGGCCGTCGAACCGATCGGCCTCCCTGAAGACCTGCCGCCTCCAGCGATCACAACGCGCTCGGTTGGGAAATAGCCCTTTCACAAGCCTCGGCCTGCCGAGGAGGTCTTGATTGCTTTTCACGGGTTTCTAAGATGTCGCGATGATTTCGATCCGGGAGGATTTTGAGGTTGGCACGGCCTCGCCGTTTCAACGCGAGGTGGAGGAGATTTTCTCGGAGACCGGCATTCTCTCGGGCGCGGCATCTTTTGAATACCGCGCGGAGCAGCAGCGCATGGCTGGTGCTGTGGCTCGAACGATCGAAACGGGCGGGCACCTCGTTGTCGAAGCGGGCACAGGCGTTGGAAAATCCCTCGCCTACTTGGTTCCAGCGGCATTGCACGCGGTGCGCACGAAGCGCAAGGCGGTGATCTGCACCCATACGATCGCGCTGCAGGAGCAGCTCATGTTTAAGGACATTCCACTCGTGCAAAAAATCGTCCCCGATGAGTTCGAGGCTGTGTTGCTGAAGGGACGGCAAAATTACCTCTGCACGACGCGCCTGACCCGCGCGCTCACGCAGTCGAAGGAATTGTTCACCACGCCGCAGCATGCCGAGCTGGAGCGCATTCGCGAGTGGAGCATGCAGACGAAGGACGGGTCATTGAGCGATTTTCTGGAGCAGCCGGATCCCGCTGTGTGGGAAGAGGTGCGCAGCGAGCAGCACCTTTGCACCCCGAAGACATGCGGCCCAGGCAGCGGGTGCTTTTATCAAAACCTGCGCCGCCGCGTGGCGAATGCCAAAGTGGTCGTTCTCAACCATGCCCTGTTCTTCACGCTGCTGAACGGTGTGGAGGACGCAGAGAACCGCACGGGCGGGCTTCTTTTTGCGAATGACTTCGTGATTTTTGATGAGGCCCACACGATGGAAGAGGTCGCCGCCCGCCACATCGGCATGGAGGTATCCCAACTCGGCCTGCGTCGCGTCATTCAGCGCCTCTACAATCCCCGCAGCAAAAAAGGTCTCTTCCAGATGCTCAAAAACGGCCCTGCCTGCCGCGCGGTGAGCGATATTCTGCCGGTCGCCGATACATTTTTTCAGCAGGTCACGAAGCAGTGCGTTTTCAAAAAAGGAAGGGAGTTCCGTGTCCGCGAAGCAGGCCTCGCCGAAGGCGGCGAGGTGTGCGGCGCATTGGCGCGCCTCGGCGAGTTGATCGGGATCGAAGCGGGAAAATGCGAGGATGAAACTCACACCTCCGAACTCCAGGAGGCGGCCCGCAAGCTGCGGGAGGCGCGTGGGGCGATCACGGACTTTCTCGCGCTCGAGGAACCCGACCATGTTTACTGGGTGGAACAATACGGCCGCACGGAGGAGTTCTGCACACTCCGCACCGCTCCCGTGAACCTCGCCGATGCCTTGCGGCGTCTCATCTTTCGCGAGGGCGCGTGCACCGTGCTGACGAGCGCGACGCTTTCCACAGGCGCTCCGGATTTGTCGTATTTCCGAAACCGCGTGGGAGCAGAGGATGTGCCGGCGCTGCAGATCGGAAGCCCCTTCGACTACGAGAAACAAATGAGCCTGCACCTTGTCGAGAAGATGCCCGAACCGAAGGCGCCGGATTACGAGGCCTCGCTGGCCAAGTGGATCGCCCACTTCACTGAGAAAAGTGAAGCCCGTGCCTTCGTTCTGTTCACCAGTTACCAGACGATGCGCTCGGTCGCGGAATTGGTGGAGCCCGTTTTTGACAAGAGAGGCTGGCAACTCCTCGTGCAGGGCGGAGGAATGCCCACGCAACGGATGGTCGCCGAGTTCAAAGAAAATCCGCACAGCATCCTCTTCGGCGTGTCCAGTTTCTGGACCGGCGTCGATGTGCCGGGCGAGGCCCTCTCGAGTGTGATCATTACCCGACTCCCCTTCACCACGCCCGACCATCCTCTCACCGAGGCGCGGCTGGAGGCGATCGAGGCCGAAGGCGGGCGGGCGTTTGAAAACTACTCGCTCCCCGAGGCAATCCTCAAACTCCGCCAAGGCGTCGGCCGCCTCATCCGCAGCAAGACCGACACCGGAACGATCGTCATTCTCGACAGCCGGATCGTGTCGAAGCCGTATGGACGCGCCTTTCTCAGGGCCATGCCGAAATGTCCTGTGGAAATCCACTGAGGCTGGATTTTTCAGATCGAAGCTGATTAGCCTGCACCCGTGGAATCCACACGCCTTCAGGAAATGCCGATGGACGAGCGTCCGCGCGAGAAAGCCGAGCGCCATGGTTTCGAGGCGCTCTCGGATGCCGAGCTGCTGGCGATTTTCATCCGCACCGGCCTTCCCGGAAAAAACGCACTCGCCGTGGCACGCGATCTCCTGCGCGACTGCGGCGGCTTTGCACAACTCTCCCGCTGCACGCCCAAGGAAATCCGCCGCCATGCCAAGGGCATTGGCCCTGCGAAATCCCTCGAAATGGCGGCAGCCTTCGAGATCGGAAAACGCCTGGCCCGTGGCAAGAGCCTCTCGCCAGTCCTCGACACAGCGGAGCGGATTTTTGATTTCTTCGGCCATGAGTTCATGGCCATGCGACAGGAATCGCTGCGGGTCCTCCTCTTGGACACAAAGCTCCGCCTCATCCGCATGGAGGAAATCAGCCTCGGCTCACTTAACGAATGCATCGCGCATCCGAGGGAAATTTTCCGCCAAGCGCTTGTGCACAGCGCGTTCGCCGTGGCCGTGGTCCACAACCACCCAAGCGGCGATCCCTCGCCGAGCGCGGCGGATTACCGGATAACGCGCAGCCTCAAAGAGGGCGCGTATTTTCTCCAAATCAATCTCATCGACCATGTCATCCTGGGCTCGCCGGATGGTGGTCGCGTGCCGTATTTCAGTTTCAAAGAAGCAGGCGTCATATGAAAATCCATCCCACAGCCATCATCTCACCCGAAGCCCGTCTGGGCGAAAAT
>JBIIUB010000077.1:0-13788 GCA_044340205.1 Terrimicrobiaceae bacterium | reverse complement strand
TCACTCCCGGCGCCTGCAAGATCGGCATCATGCCAGGCTACATCCACAAGGAAGGCAAAGTCGGCGTCGTCTCGCGCTCCGGCACCCTCACCTACGAAGCCGTCTGGCAACTTTCCAGCCGTGGCCACGGTCAATCGACCTGCGTTGGCATCGGCGGCGACCCCATCAATGGCACATCGCACCTCGATGTCGTCAAAATGTTCAACGACGACCCCGGCACAGAGGCCTTCATCATGATCGGTGAAATCGGCGGAACCGCCGAAGAAGAAGCCGCCGAGTGGATAGGAAAAAACTGCAAAAAACCCGTCGCCGCCTTCATCGCCGGAGCCACAGCACCTCCCGGACGCCGCATGGGCCACGCTGGCGCCATCGTCAGCGGTGGCAAAGGCACAGCCGCAGGCAAGATCGAAGCGATCCAAGCCGCCGGCATCGAAGTCGCAGCCACACCAGCAGACATGGCCGACGCCCTCCTTCGCCGCATGGCGAGGTGAGCGGAAGTTTTAAGAATTAAGTCGCGCTACCGCGCGGACCAGTTTATGCGGGGCCGAGGTGAAAACCCGGCCCCGCATTTCTTTTGCACCCGCCAAGCCGCTCCCAGACTCGTTGGGCAGTTTTTTTGGACGATCGTCCAAATTTTTGGTCGGAGGCATGCCGGGGTTGTGCGGCTAATTTTGAAGATTGAAGCGCAGGGGGCGGGCGAATTGGTCGCCGGTGGGGTATCCGCGCCATCCTGCGTGACGGTAAATTCCGTGCGGCAAATCTCCTGTCCACGAAAGAGGTCGCAGACGGACTCTATGGCCTGAGTTGGTAATCAAGATTGGGCTCGAAGTGGAGTTTCATGAATTTGGGTTCCAGAGCGGATGGGTCCGCCAGCCCGCAGGCAGGCCCATTTCATCAAGAGGAATTTCGGGATACTCATCAAAGAGAGTGAACAGCCTGTCTCTCCACCGGGTTGTTGAGCTGAGCTTCCCGAGCCAATGATAGCACACCGTGAGTTGAAGGCCGATTCGCTCTGGCGCGAAGCCGGGACGGATATGCCAGTTAGGATTTTTGTTTTTCCCCGGGATCGAGGGCTTCACGCCAAATGCCCGATTCCAGACCCGGGCATGGTGGGCACACGAATTTCTCAGTGTGAAGATGGCCTTGGTCCAAGAGAGAAGTTGTTCGTCGGGAAATCCGAAATCCGCTGCCGCTTTTTTGAGGACATCCCGATCCACTCCGTAGGCCAGCTGGAGCGCTGTCTCGCAGGTCATCAATTCACAAGCCATCCAGAGCGGCAAATGCTCGTGGTGATCCCCGTAGGTTTTTGTGAAGTGCTTCACAAAGGTGTCACTGGCCCTTTTCTTTTCGTTCTGCAGCTTGCCGATCCACTGTTGATAGTCAGGCCGCTCAAGCCCTCTCAGCTTGGCGAGGGCTTTGAGATTCCTCCAGCATCGCTTCCAAAGCGGGCGCTTCTTGAAGCCGGGAAGATTCTTTTCGTTCAAGTATCCAAATGGGCCGTGAGCCTGAACAAAGTGAAAAACGAAACGCGTGCGCACAGCCACCTCGATCCGTTCTATCGCATCCAGCAGGATGATCCGTAGTCGCCGGTCGAAGCTATATCGCCGCCATACCGTTTCCAGATTGGTGCCGGGCTCAAAAGTATCGCCCGCTTTTCCCGACGCATCCTGAATTCGGAAGGGATAGAGGTATCCGCTCAGGCGGTAATAGTTCACCACCTTCAGCCGCCCGATCAATTCATCCCGATCCGCGATCAATCCACGGCCGATGAGTTGATCTGCCTGCTCTTCTAGACTCAGTGCCTCCTTCGAATAAATCATGCAGATTTTTCTTTCATCAGGACTACGGCAGGGTGCAAAAAAAAGACCCGCCGAATTACGCATGCAAGCAGAGGCGCGGCGGGTTTGATGAGGTAATTATCGAAGGGTATCGAGGGGATTACAATTCTTTTTTCCCATCTGCTCGAAAAAATACTCTGTCTTGAAGTCATCGGTGAATTGCTTGCTTTCATTTTCCTTGATAAAGGCCGGCTGAATGAAGTCCTCCTCATCCACTGGCAGGCCCTCCGCCTCTGGCTTAAAGGCATCCCTTTCCACATGAAGGAAAGCCACGCCGAGAAACAAACCGACGCTTTCCGCGTGAGGAAATAAGACTGCGGATCACCTCGAGATATTGAAGCGCAGGGGGGCGTCGAATTGGTCGCCGGCGGTGGCATTTCGAATTCGGCAACGCCAGCCTGCCTCGAGGGCGGGGGGCTCTACGCTGAACTCTGCAAGAGCAGCCTCATCGAAAACTAAAAGAAGCACATCGGGGAAGTGGACGCCTCAAGTTCAAGCAGTGTGGATAGTATGGGTTTTGAGCATTCGTGCGCCAGAAGCGGAGCGTTTCTGCGAGCGCTGGGGGATCGAGACAGCCTTCTTGCCAAGCGGCTCAGTGTTGGGCGCAGCGGTGAATAGTCGGAAGCGAGGATGGCAACCTATGTTGCGATTCCTTGTTAACCCGCCGGTGGCTACCGGTCGATTTGCTTTTCCTCATCGCTCATGGGGGCGAGACGCCGACTCTCCTTGAGTTTGATTGGGCCTCATTGCCGCCATTCGTCTCCCGGCATAATGCGTTTCATGAATGCATCAAACAAGGGAACAGTGAAAGCGGTGTCGCCATGACTGGGGCTCCAGATCATGCCTTTAACAATTAACTGGCTACGGGTCGGGCCGAGCGAGGTGACATCACGCCCGAGCTTTTCGGCGATGTCTCCCGACCGGTGTGGTCCTGCTCCTATATCAGACATTGCCCGTAGATATCTTTTTTCGAGTGGAGTGAGCCGATCAAACCGAACCCGGAAGAAACTATCATCCAGAGCCGCGATTGCCGATGTGGTTGCATGTTTGACATCCGCAAGGGTAATGGGCGAACTCGTAGCCACATCCCACGAATGTTTGCCCCATTCTTGGAGGAAATAAGGATATCCGCGAGTTTCCTTGATGATCTGATCCAAGGCGTCCTCATTCACATTTATTCCTTGCTCGGCAGCCGGTTTGCGGATTGCGAGCCTTGCTGCATCCACGGATAAAGGGCCGATTTGCGGAAAATCAAACAACCTCTCGGCGTAGGATTTAGCTCGTCCCATTTTTCCCGGCAACTGGGGAAGCCCTGCTCCCACCAATACGACGGGTAGTGAGCGTTGGGCTGAACGGTGCAGGGCGGTGATGAGCGAGGCAAGCTGCTCCTCGTCCACGTATTGCAATTCATCCACAAACATGACCAGAGCAGTTCCCGCCTTTTTTGCAGCCGCGCCCGACACCTCAAGCAACGCCTGCAAGTCGTGTTCCAAATCGCCATTGTCGGCCAAACCTGGCTCGGGCTCAAAATCCATACCGACTTCGATATCCTGATACTTTACCTTCAATGCTTTCGCAAAGCCCGCTAATCCCCTCAACGCCCGCTGTGCCAGTTCTTTGGCCTGCTCGTTGCGGGACAGGCGGAGTAGCGCTTGCCGAAGTTGTGGTGCCAGAATAGCTGGTAAAGACCTGTTTTCTGGAGCTTCCACGCGTATGGTCTCCATTCCCGATGCCGCAGCATCATCGCGTAATTTATCCAACAAGACCGTCTTGCCGACGCCTCGCAATCCCACCATTAGGATACTCTTGGTCGGCCTGCCTGCTCTGACTCGCTCTAATGCAATCCGCACCGTTTCACGAAGCTCGTCACGTCCCGCGAGTTCGGGTGGAGGGGTTCCCGCCCCGGGCGCATAAGGATTTTTAATTGGGTCCATGGCTGAATTATATCAAAATTATGATGGTTTACAAGAACTTTGTAAACCTCCTAATAAACTTCAAACTCGGAACACTTTCATCACCTCATCCCTGAGGTGGTTGATCACTTTGATGGCGATTCTACCGTTCTTGGGTTTGTCGAAGGGACTGTTGGTGTAGCTGTTGAGGGTCGCCCTGGCGCAAGCCTCTCACGGAGCAACCAAGACGCGGAGAAAACTTCGCGACCTGAACGCCGACGTCCTCGTCGGCATCAGCAATTCTCAGCGATGACCCCTCGGCAATTCCGCCAAACCCACTGCGTCAAAATGCGGGGCCAATTCGTGCTCTCGCCTGATTAAAAGGCATGCTTCAGGAAACTAAGTATCAAGAATTAATGCCCGACCCCTTTGAAGTTCATGTGCCTCATGAATGCCAGATTCAAGCGCATCGCTCCCGAGCAAGACACCGACATGGATCTCTAATTATCCCAATGCGTAGTTAGGCCCCACTTTTTTTCTTTGTCTTTTTTAAAAGTGAAGGAGAACCATAAAGGAAAAAATGTAATTATTCTGATTGAGCATTTATTCAATTTTGCATTAATTTTGTTTTTCAATTTTGCTATCGATGAATTTTATCACGACTTGCACATCCAGAAAAACACTCCCTTGCCCCGCTGGATTAAGCATGCAGTCGATCGCCGCAAATTCAGTTCAGAAGCGCTTCTCCGATTGGTTGGAAAGATTGAGCTGCGACAAATCAGAAACAAAAAAACCAACGGAGTTATACTCGGGAGGATCATGGAAAATTGTTCGCAGAATCAATTCAGAGTTCAGTGGTAAATTGAAAACCTGGGTTGTTTCTGCGGGACAGGGTTTGCTTGATGAAGAGGAAAAAGTCCCTTCGTATGCTGCAACATTTGCAAGCGGCGAACCCGACTGCGTTGTTAGCGGGAAAGTTTCTTCAGATAACTTAACAGATTGGTGGACTCTGTTGTGTGAATGGCGGAGGGCAAATGGAAAAGTTGTTTCAAGTTTAGCAGACCTTGCTCATGCGTATCCCAATCAACCTATGGTTGTCGCATTGTCTGCGGACTATTTTAAAGCAACACAGTCAGATCTTCTGAAGGCACGGGCAGCCCTAGCAGATCCAGAACTTCTCATCTTGATCTCCGCAGGCACCAAGCCAAAAGGACCTCTCGCCGGAAACTTGGTTCCAGCGGATGCAAGATTCGAGCACCTATTCGGTAAATCCAGATTGGTCTTGAACAACAAGATTGCCGAACTCGTGCTGAGGGATTTCAAACCAGAGCAAATGAATGTCCAGAAAGTTTCCGAGCACCTGGAAAAGATGATTCGCGAACTTCCACCATCATCATACCCCTCTCGCACTCGTGGAACTGACGCTGAAGTCCGCCGTTTTTTAGATGCCAAAGCATCTACGACCGCCAACCCATCCTACACTGCGCTGCTAAAAGAATATCGGGCACTTGGTCGCGCCTGCGAGCAGCGCAGATTCCGGGCACTCTTTCACGAAACAAGCAGCGCACAACTTTCAAATGCCGCATAAATGAAAAAAAACTATATCGAACGCAAAGCACTCAAGGTCTCCCAACGCGGAGGCAAGGTCATTTACCTCCTCTCGCTCAAAGCCTCCGAACTACTATCGATCTCCGGCATCTCCCGCGTAACCCGAGACGATGTTGGAAAACTCATCGGCTATCAAAGACCTGAGGTTCGCCGCCATGTGAAAGAAATCGCCGATTACCTTTCATCCGAGGACATGTTACTCGCGCACCCAATCATCCTAGCATTCACATCGGAGGTTCGTTTCGTGTCGAGTCGGGGGCAAAAATCTTTTGACGGGTTAGCTTCGGCAGGCATGCTGGAAATCCCACTTCCTCGCAAGGAATCAGACAAACCCGCTTGGATTGTGGATGGTCAGCAGAGAGCCCTCGCCATTCAGACCCTCAAAGATCAAGACTTCGCTGTCCCCGTGTGCGCTTTCGTGGCAGACAATGTTGACCTCCAACGGGACCAATTTCTTCGCATCAACAACTCCAAACCACTTCCCCGGGGTCTCGTCACAGAACTTTTACCCGATGTTGATTCTCCGTTGCCACCAAAGTTGGCTGTTAAGAAAATCCCTTCCGCCCTCTGCGATTTGTTGAATAAAGAAAACGGGTCCCCGTTTAAAGGTCTCATCAAGCGCCCATCCACGCAGGCAAATCGCAGCACAACTGAGGTCATCACGGACACGGTCATCATTAAAATGATCGAGGAAAGCCTCACGAATCCATCTGGTTGCTTGTTCCCGTATCGGAACATCGCGACTGGTGAATACGACCAACAGGCCATCTGGTCTGTGCTTACGACCTTTTGGAGCGCGGTGAAGCAGGTTTTCCCTGAAGCTTGGGGTAAATCACCAAACACAAGTCGCCTTATGCACGGGGTGGGCATTCGCTCCCTTGGCAAACTCATGGACCGCATCATGGCTTCAATTAACCCTTCCGACGAGAACGCACAGGCATTGGTTGTTAAAGAACTTCGTCTCATTGCTCCCGTGTGCCGGTGGACAAGTGGTGCCTGGGAGGACTTGGGGGGAGTCGAGTGGAATGAAATTCTAACCACAAATAGACACTATACCATGCTGTATAATTTTCTGATTAGAGAATATTTAAATAAAAAGAATACTACATAGCTTTATATTTAAGAACAACAGGAAAAGTTGATGTCACTTCAATTTCCGACAGTTGAGCCAGTATTGCACAAACAGCTGCTGATCGATGAACATGAAGTTCGTTGCAAAGCATTGTGTTGCTCAATTGACCATTCGATTTGATGTAGTCCCAAGCCAGTTGAAGCATCCAAGCATCGATAAGTTGCGGTCCAGTTTTTTTAGCATCAGATCGTTTGGTTTGAACAAGTATTCCAGCAGGATTAATGTCGACAACCTTGTTAGGTTGAGAATGGGAAATGGTTAATATCTCCGAGCCTAAAGGAATAGCCGACTTAACTTTGAATAGCAAATCGTCTGATAAAATCTCCTCTTTGGCCTCGCTTAAAAAATCTTGGAATGAGACAGCAGAATCATGCAACCAAAGGTCCTCTGCTAAATCGGTTACATCCTTGATGGGTTGCCATGTCGGAGAACCACGCAAAACTGTCAGAGCTTCTACATTTTTAATCAAACCAGAAGTAAGGTTAGCTGAACCAATAGCTGCGGTTTTGCAGATTGTTGATTCGGAAATATAGATTTTAGGGTGATAGGTGCCGACAGATAAATTTAAAATTTTAATTTTGAAACCATGTTTTTGAAGAGCTTGGAGAGCCGGTTTCGTTGTGTCACCGAATACAGTTGTAAGCATAATTCGCCCTGCCCGACCAACTCTGGAAAGTTCACTATCAAGAAGGGCGACCCCCATGCGGTTGATGAAGGCAACACAAAGCAATGCCCTTTGAGAGCCATCAAAAACACCTCTCATTTCATTTAAAAGACTGCCATCAGGCCTTCCTCCAATAATTTTTATGTCATTATGCAACAGTTGTTTTTATTTTATGAGTCGATGTAAACTTTCAGATTATACTAACCTCGCCCCATGAACTATGCACCGCATCCATCAAGAGCAAGTTGCATCGTTGTGCAAGATGTTCTGGATGTTTATTATGGGGTTGGAGATGTTTGACATCAACGTTACTTTGATTGATCAGAAAATGCCGATTGTAGAGCTGGCAATTGATCGGCGATTATTTTAATAACTTCTTGGCTAGATGACTCATTGATGCATGACAAACACCAATTACAGATTTTTTCGGCCACTTCCTCTGGGTCGGTTATGTTCTCCTCGTTTAGGGAAATTTTACTGTTGAAGATATGTAGTGAGCACCACTTTGCCGGTCGATTCGCCCGATTAGGCCTTTTAAATGGTTGATGCCTCGATTGTTCCCACAAAGGAGCAATCCATCTATCTGGGGCCATGCCTGAAATGGCGTAGAACTTAGTTTTTTCACTATTGAGATTCAGCTCAAACACCATCGTTCTCTTTGAATTACTCCACGCATTTCCAAGCTGGTTGCCGGGATGATCCCAAACTTTAGGAATTAAGCGAATATAGGACTTGCTGTAGGAATCTATAACAAAATGAATCTCTTCGAGCTTTCTATCCAAAAGGACTCTAACCTTATCAGATACCAATTTTAGATTATCGGGTCGCTGTTCGAAAATCACATCCAAAGCTCGGCGGTGCTGTTGGTATATCTTTCTGGCTGTGCGGGCGATTTCGGATTCTTCCATAAACTTTTCCTCAAGAAGGCGAATATAACTTTCAAGCAAGACTCCTGGCTCGGCGCCGATTACATGGCTTTTAGCAGAGATGCACTCCTTCAAAACTTTGTGGACCTGATCGTAGGTGACCCCGATATAGGCATCGTCATCGGGAGTCTCGCCATTTTTTGTTAGAAATAAGTAGATGCGGTGCTTGGCGTTAGAAAACTCTCTCTCCACTCTCGATCGATATTTGCGTAACTGCCCCTTGCTTTGAGTTGAGTTTACTTTGTTTTCAAGGCAGATGACCCATTCTTCCTGTTTAGAAAAGGTGAGCACCAGCAGCAGGTCGATTTTCTGCCATTCGCGATGGACTTGCACACCTAACAACTGCCAAGCATCAATGTCCACCGCTCGCACTGGCGAGGGCGCATCGCCGGAGGTCTCGTGGACTATCCGCATGAGCCATTTTTTGAGGAATGTCTCATTCAGTCCGTGTGATTCGCTTGGATCAAGTAACCACGCAAGAACATTGGAATGGCGTATCTCTCCGTATTCGAACTTCAGAACCTGAAACAGATTGAAGCCACCCAGCATTGACTCAAGATGCTCGAGGTCAGGGCAATCGACAATAAGGCGATTGAGTGTGTCGAGATCGAGATTAGTATCCTCTGACATAATGCTGTTATGCCTCAAAGGGTGCCTAAAAGTTTTCTATCCCAGCGAGACAGCCGTTGCGGTCGAGCTCATCAGCCTCGATAGTGATTTCGACCTTGCGACTGTGCCGGTGAGGAAAGCGGCACTTGTCCGGGTGGTGGGTGAGCATGTGCCCGTTCTCGATTTCAAGTGTTTTACAGATGCGATAGGGCATAGTCGGGTTCCTCGGGTGTTTCCAAAAAGATGTATATGAAGTCGGTCGCAAAAGCGAAACCCACTTTCTTTACAAAAATCGATAAGCATGGCGCGGTCTTTTGCGATGGCCTTGGAGTCGATGCCTTCGGGCATGAGTTGGACTTTCCAACGAGGAACTTCGTGGAACCCCAAACGCATCATTCCAAGAGCCTGCATAAGGTCGTCATGAGTCGAGATAACGAACTTGAATTGGTAGTCGCCAACCTGCTCAATCCACTCGCTAAGAATGTCGACCGATTGACTGCGGGTTTCCTCGTGGCGCTTGATCCAACCGGAATCGATGCTGCCTTCCTCGGGCGTGGAGTTGTTAAGCTTCGGACTGAGCGAGGCCAAATCACAAGCTATCCCTGAAGGGGAGATGGTGCCGGCGGTTTCGATAGTGATGTGGTAACGAGCATCACGGAGCTTCAATGCGAGGTCGTGGATTCCAGGGGCAATCATCGGCTCGCCACCAGTGAGCACGACATGTCGAGCGCCTTGATGTTTTTTCACCTCGGCCACGATCTCATCGATCGACATCTTCTGCCCCTCTGGCTTCCAAGATGCGTAAGGCGTGTCGCACCATTTGCAGCGCAGATTGCATCCGGAAGTCCTGACAAAAACCGACGGAACTCCGGTGAGGTTGCCCTCGCCTTGGATGGAATGGAAAATCTCGGAGATCAGCATTGGGAGGGCTTCGGCGGGAGCGGAGAGGTGCTCAGATATTTTGTGGGATCGGGAATGCCGGCGAGGAGGAAGGCCTCGCGGCGCTCGACGCATGTGCCGCACTCGCCGCAATGCGTTTCGCCCCCGACATAGCAGGACCAAGTCTGGGCGAAATCGACACCCAACTCGTGCCCACGCTTAGCGATCTCCGCCTTGGTCATGGAGATGAAGGGGCGCAGAACCTCGATGCCTGCATAGGTGCCGAGTCGAATGGCATCCGACATCGAGCGCATGAACTCCTCCCGACAATCCGGGTAGATGGCGTGGTCGCCAGAGTGGGCAGCAATAACGAGTCCCTGGGCACCCTTGCTCTCGGCAAACCCTCCAGCAATCGAAAGCATGATTCCGTTGCGAAATGGAACGACCGTTTGCTTCATCGTCTGCTCCTCATAGTGCCCCTTTGGGATCTCCCCACCCTTTTTGAGGAGGTCGGACTCGAACTGCTCGCCGATGAAATCAAGTCGGACGGTCGAATGAGGCACGTCGAGTTTCTGAGCATGGAACTCGGCAAACGGAATCTCGCGATCATTGTGTTTCGATCCGTAATGAAAACTCAAAACAGCCGTAATTTCAAAATCCCGCGCAGCTTCATACAAAGCGGCAACCGAGTCCATGCCGCCGCTGCAAAGAACGACGACTTTTTGTTTTTGTGAGTTCATGATTTTTTCTCCGCCTCGTAGTTCCCGAGCACCCCGCCGAGGACAACGGTATAATTGAGGTTTCCATGGTCGAGATCGACATCAGGCAGAAAATCCTCGTCTAGCGAACCGAGAAGCGCAGGCACATCGGATTCCTTCCATCCCGCGTCCTTCAGCAAAATCACAGTCCCAGCAACGGTGCCGCTGGCAAGGTAATGGAGATCGACTGCGGCAACATCCATGCCCTCGCGCTGTGCGAGAAAGCGCTCGGATGAGGCCGTGCGGAGTGTGCGTTTCCAGGTGAGATTCATGAAGTGAGGAGAAGTTTTGTAGCGGCGATCCCAACAGGAACAGCAGCCAAGAGGACAAGGCAACCAGCACCAGATTTGCGATAGCCAACTCCCGTCCCAGGGATGTTGAAGCTCGTATATTTTTTCCCACGCGCCGTTGTGCCAACGCGAAATCCGCGACCACCGACAGAATAGCCCAAGCCGGACTTGCTCAGGTTCACTCGGAACGGACCGAGATTAACGGATTTGCGGTAGTAGAAGCCCATCAGAAGCGGAAAAAAGTGGTGTGGGCGGGGAAAGTGCGCATGGGTGCTATTTCGCCTTTTTTGGAGGCTGTTGGCAATTTGAAATCCTCGAGATTGACGCCTGATCACCGCACAGAATGGGAATCTGAAAATCAAAGCTCTCGATCATTTTTGAACACCGCTCCGTCACATCGCGATGGCAAACAAACTCCTTGAACATGAATTCGACTTCATAGAAGCCAAAAACAATTTCTCTCAGAATGGATTCGACTTTCCAGAGGCCAAAAACAATTTCTCTGAGACGAAAAACTGTTTCTCCAAGGGCAAGAAGAGACTGTCCGAAGGCAAAAACAATTTCTCCAGAAGTGAAAATGGTTTCTCAGGCGCAAGACCAAGATTCACAGAGTGCAAATTCAATACCTGTCCGCTGAATCTCGATCTCGTTAGCCTCCCACACGAGGCCGAAGCGCGTGACATCCCGCCGATCGCGCGCTTCAAGAAGGCGGATCAACTCTGGCTTGTTCAGGTCGTCGTATTTGTTCGGCATGGGAAGGTGGAAGTTTAATAAAAGCGCGCATTCTTTGGCGAGGAGCGAATGTTGCTATCGCGGATATCCGGGGCCCGCGAGGGCAAGTGCCAGTGCACCCCGAGACCCGCAGAAACGCCGCTGTTCGGCTGAAAATTGGGAACCCGGTGGAGCGGCGTCCCATTTTTTGAAAACTCACCACGCATTACCCGCCACCTCTTTTCCACGCCAGTGCCTGCACGGCCGAGACGGCCATGCTCCCTTGGCTCTCGCGAGGTTCGGACGACACGGAGGTCGTCCCTCATTCTTTGCACATCAGGATTTCTGAAGTTGTAGATTTTATCGCGTGGGATCGGTGAGGCGATCTTTGGGATTTTCCAGGCGCTTTTTCAACTGTTCCCACGAGAGTTGCTCGGCGTGTCCATCGGTGAAGAGGTAGTTTGAACTCCCGCCAAGCCGCTCCCAGACTCGTTGGGCAGTTTTTTTGGACGATCGTCCAAATTTTTGGTCGGAGGCGTGCCGGGATTGGGCGGTTAGTTTTGAAGATTGAAGCGCAGGGGGGCGTCGAATTGGTCGCCAGCGGTGGCATTTCGAATTCGACAACGCCAGCCTGCCTCGAGGGCGGCGCGGTCGAGGCGGGGGTATCCGCTGGACTTGAGGATCTCGACATGGGTCGGGCGTCCTGTTGCGTTGACGGTGATCCTCAGGACCACGAGGCCTTGCTCTCGCGCGGAGCGGGATTCCGCTGGGTAGGAAGGCGACGGTTTTACGATGTAGGTGGGTTTGCCGATGAGTTGGCGACCGGTTCCCTCCGGGGCTCCTTTGGTCAGGGCCCCGGATGCCGGGGAATTCGCGACTCCTTTTTTTGTCGGAGTGGATGCTTGTGCCACTTTGCGAGGGGCAGGTTTGGGTGAGGGCAGAGGCGTGGCCATTGGCTCTGGGGACGGCTCTGGCGCTGGCAGGATCGGCATTTCAGAGGGAGCCTCTTGCGGAGGTGGCTCCGGCTCGGGCTGGGGAATCTCTTCTATCGGCTCGGCTGGCTCATCAGTCGCAGCCGACTCGACGGTGGGCGGGCCTTCAAAAAGCTCCACCTCCACAGCGCCCTCGGCCACATCTTGGATTTCCACAGCGCGGGGATGTGAATCCCAGCAAAAAAGAACCAGCGCGTGCAGGGCGATGGCTATGATTCCACAGCCCAACACAATTCTTCGACGCCCACTGAAGCCGGAATTGGCGTATTGCATCAATCAAGGAGCCAGCTTGGGAGTCGTTTCAAAAGCGACTTTTGTGATGCCGATTTTGCGGATTTCATCGAGCACCTGAATAGCCAAGCCGAGGCGGGCATTCTCATCGCCGTTGATGAGAACTTTCAACCCGGAGTCCTTCTCCCAGAGAGAGCGCATTGTTTTATACAACTCCTCAGGCTGAAGCTCATTCTTATCGAGATAAAGCTGCCCCGCGTCGGAAATGCTGATCACCACATGGTCTTTCTGCTCTTGCTGAACGCCTGTGGAGGCGCTTGGAAGAACGACGGGGATGCCCTTGTGCTTGACCATGGAGAGGGAGACCAAGACGAAAGTCGCCAGCAAAAAGAAAATGATGTCGATAAGCGGCACGATCTCAATTCGAGCCCGGCGTTTCTGGCGAAATCTTGGGATATCCATCGCCTACTTTTTCAGATGCAGCTCCACATGGCTGGCGGCGTCTTGGATTTCCAGCCGGGCCTCCTCTTCGCGGGCGTTGAGGTAGTTGAATGGCAGCAGGGCTGTTATCGCAATGCCCAAGCCGAATGCCGTGGCAATGAGCGCCTCGGCGATGCCTCCGGTGATCGCAGCGGGAGCGCCCAATTCAGACCCTCCCAGCATATTGAAACTCCCGATCATACCTATCACGGTTCCAAGCAATCCCAGCAAAGGGGCGAGCGTGATGGCTGTATCGAGGAGCGTGAGTCCCCGGTTGAATCGCTTGAGCTCCCAATTTGCCGAGCGCAGCATGGCCTCGCTGAAGGACTTCTCGCGATGTGTGAGCGCATAGGTCAGGGCCCGAGCGACAAAGTCCTTCGACCCCTCCCCCACCCGAGCGGCCTCATCAACATGCCCGTTTTCCACCTTGGTTAAAATATCACCGACCAATGCGGGATTGCGGTTCTTTTTTTCGAGAGCGATGAAGACCAGGCGCTCGATGACAACGGTCAAAGCAACCACTGAAACAAGCAACAGCGGCCACATGATCGGGCCGCCTTTGTGAAAAATTTCGATCATTTGGGATTACTTCCGGCGAGTGTAAAAGAATAGAAAAACACCGGCCAATGCGGCCAAGGCCGTTCCGCCGGTGAGCGTGACGAGCACGATATCGCGCGTCTTGCGGTCTGGAATGAATGCCAACTTGTGAAAGTTGCTGAAAACATTTGCCTCAAACTGCATTTGATCATTCGTGTATCGGGTCACGCTTCCCGTGGTT
>JBIIUB010000148.1:0-3527 GCA_044340205.1 Terrimicrobiaceae bacterium | reverse complement strand
GCTTCAATGACAAAAACCACACTCTTCGCGTCATCGATAGTCCCTCCCCTGGAAATGCGACGCTCGCCAACACTCTGAACAACGCCAAGGTCGTGGCAGGTGTCAACGGGGGCTACTTTCATAAAGACTACCGTCCAGTGGGTCTCATGATCTCCGATGGCAAAATAATCAACGGCTTTGAGAAGGCAAAACTCCTCAGCGGACTGGTCGGAGTGAGGCAGGATGGCCATGTTTCGATCCTCCGTTCGGGGGAATACGATTCCGGCAAATCGCAACTCCTCCAAGCCCTCCAATGCGGGCCAATGCTTGTGGAGGACGATCAGTTGGTCCCCGGTCTCAATGACGAACGAATCGCCCGCCGGACCGTTGTGGCGAAGGGAACTCGTGGCGAAACCGCTCTTATCTACATCTCATCCGTCACACTGGCAGATGCCGCCCGCATCCTCGCGCTGCCATCGATTCTGGATACATGGAAGCCAAAGACGGCGATCAACCTCGATGGCGGCAGCTCCAGTGGCATGTGGGCAGAAAATGGCGTCTCACTTGCCGAGATCGTCCGTGTTCGGAATTTTCTCGCGATTGTTCCGCGCTAACTGGGTAAATGAGTTTCACACCCTGATCGGAGTTGTCATTTAGTCTTCGGCTATGTCCGCACTCAATTCATCAGCTCCGCCATCCGACCTGCGGTGGATTCAATGTCCACGCTGTCATGCTTCATTGCGCGACCGCCAGTTGCAACCCCATGAATTCCTCTGCTGCGGACGCTGTGGCGAGCAGGTCAAGTCAGCACACCCTGGGCGCACGATGATGGCGGCTTGGGCATTTGCGATGGCAGCCTTGATCACGCTCATCCCGGCTAATATGAATCCGATTCTCATCTTCAGCGTGGCGGGGAGTTATCAGGAAAACCTCATCATCACAGGTGTCCAAGGTTTGTGGATGCAGGGATTTCAACCCCTCGGCGCGCTCGTTTTTTTCTCTGCCATTTTAGCGCCGGTTTTCTACCTGCTCTCGGTCTCTTATGTCTCCGCCTGTTGGACTCTCCAGATGCGCCTTCCATTCATGGGAGCAGCGTTGCGGCTGGTCGAGGCGCTTGAACCCTGGAATCTCCTGCCGGTTTTTGCCATCGCCTGCATGGTCTCCGTCGTGAAACTTCGCACCCTCGGCACGGTAAGCTGGGAGCCAGGCTCGCTCTGGATTCTCGCCACTGCCGTGCTCACCATGTTTGCCATTCAGTGCTTCGACAGGAAATGCGCCGAACTTTATGTGGAGGGCGTGAAATGACAGCCCACCACCGATATGAATTGTCGAAGGCCCTCACAGTCGCAGCCATTATTCTCTACATCCCGGCAAATTTTTTACCGGTGATGACAATTACGATCACTGGGCAGGTGGAATCTCTCACCGTCATGGGTGGGGTCATGGAACTCTACGACACCGGGCTTGTCCCCGTGGCAGTTGTGGTTTTTCTGGCAAGCGTCGTTGTGCCGGCTGTGAAACTCGTATCGCTTTCTTGGTTGCTGAGCTTGCACGGATCAGACATTTCGCAATCCCGTCGCATGAAGGTTCACGCATTTCTTACGCGCATAGGCACCTGGGCAATGATTGATGTGTTTCTTCTTTCGATCCTCGTCGCCGTTGGGCAACTTGGAATCTTAGCCAGTGTGCAAGCAGAGGTTGGCGCACTTTTTTTTGCAGTGATGATTATTTGCACGCTCTACGCAGCGGATGTCTATAAGACTCACATGATCTGGAGGCATACATTGCCAAAATCCCAATGACGAATCAGCACGAACAACACGACCATGGAGTCATCAGTGACTCCCGCAAACGCAGCGTTGCCTGGGTTTTGATTTTCCCGCTCATCGCCGCCGCAGCCACCGCATGGTTTCTGTGGACCGACTACAAATCCATGGGGCCTGAAATCGAAATCTCATTCGATGAGGTTCCAGGTATTCAGGCAGGTAAAACCCCGCTCGTCTATCGCGGCGTGGATGCGGGAATGGTCACCGCAGTGGAGCTGGATAAAAATCTCAACAAGGTTCTAGTCAAAGTGCGCCTGAAGGAATTTGCGGCAGGTCTTGCGAGCGAGGAGACCGACTTCTGGGTGGAAAAACCAGTCATTACCTTGGCGGAGCTCACTGGTCTGGAGTCCATCATCCAAGGCAACTCGATCCGCGCCCGAAACCCTGGTGGTGACTCGGCGACCCGTTTTGTGGGACTCCCCGAACCTCCCCTCATGCCGCTTCTTCCCGGAGCCTTCACCGTCCGACTCAAAGGTGCCCAGATTCCATTCTTAAACAGAGGCACGCCGGTCTACCACCGGGGAGTCAAAGTCGGACTCGTTCGTGAAAAACTGATCGATGAAAATGGAATGCCCGAACTTCGCGTAATGATCGAGCAGGCGTATCGTGGCACTCTGCGCACGACCTCGCGGTTCTGGCGTTTGCCTGCGACATCCATGAAATTTGGCCAGCATGGCTTGAAGCTCGATGTGGAGGGCGTTGATGCCTTGGTGCAAGGCGCGCTGGCGTTTGATCACTTCGACAGGAATGGGATGGAGATCTCGAATGATGCTTTGCTGGAGTTATCCTCGAACGAGTTCGCCGCACGCAGCGCAGGGCGTCTCCTGACTGTGAGCTTCGACAATGCCCGGGGAATCACGCCGGGCGAAACTAAGGTTTGCTACCTCGGCCAACCAATCGGCCTCGTGGAATCGATTCAGCCCAGTCCGTCCACTGGCCTCATTCTTACAGCGGTTCGCCTCAGCCCAGAATACGAACATCTCGCAGATACAGCGGCTTCCTTCACCCTCGTGCGCCCACATGTTTCCCTCCAAGGCGTGACCGGCCTCGATACACTCGTCACCGGAGTTTACATCGAACTCGCTCCCGGCAGCGGGGGCACACACACCGATCTCTTCGCCGGTCGCTCTGTGACCAACGAGGAGTGGGAGCGCCTTCAAGCCGAACGCCACGGCCTGGCATTCACTCTTTCTGCTGAAAACCTGCCGCCGATGGGCAAGGGGACCCCTGTTCTCTACAAGGGAGTCGTTGTGGGCTCGATCCTGGAAAAGAAACTCGATGCCGGCGAAAAGCCCGTCCTCCATGGAGTGATTCGCCCAGAGTTTCGTAATGCGTTGGATGCCGACGCCCGGTTCTGGCGCGTTCCGGCGACCTCCATCAAAGCGGGGCCAGGATTCCTGCAATTTGATGTCAATGGTCTTCAAGGCCTCATGCAAGGCGCCGTGGCGTTCGATACTTTCACACCCCGCACCAAGACGGCTTCGCAGAATGCCAACTTTGCTCTCTATGACGATGAGGTGAATGCCAGAGCTCTTTCAGCTCCGATTAAAATCCGGTTTATCAATGGCAGGGGACTTGCCCCGGGCCAGACGGAACTCCGCTACCTCGGCGTTCCTGTTGGCGTGGTGCATGGTGTGGAAACAGCCGAGGGTCGCGTCGTTGTTACAGCCCGCCTGAACCAAGGTTATGAATTTCTTCGCCGGGAGGATTCGTTCTTCTCGA
>JBIIUB010000076.1:0-13849 GCA_044340205.1 Terrimicrobiaceae bacterium | reverse complement strand
CACGCCACGGACAGCGCAATCAACTTCTGGAGCGCCTTTTCGGCCTCCGCCTACCCAAGGCAGCCTTTCAATCCATACTTGCCTCGGATGCCACGCCGGATTTCCCCGGCCGTGTGGTCAACGCCTCGGTTCTCGTCATTGCCGTTCAAAACCACGCCGAACTCATGGAGCTTCTGCCCCCCGAGAGTTACACCGCCATCACCAATCTCTATCTCAAAACCGCCTCCGATTACCTCGTCGAGTCGGGCGCTTATTTGGACGAGTGCAATGGCGAGTGCATACGCGTTGTCTTCGGCGCTCCGATTGCCGATCCGCGTCACGCCGTTCGCGCCTGCCGCGCCGCAGTGGATCTCGCCGCGCGCCTCGATGAGTTGAACAAGGAATGCGACGCGAAATGGCAGCGCCGCCTCGATGTGCGCATGGGCCTCGATACAGGAGATATCATCGCCGGTGTATTCGGCGGGGGCCGTCTGGGAAGCTACAGCGTGGCCGGCCCCGCCGTGGATTTCGCACGCCGCCTCTGCGCCGCCAGTTCCATGTATGGGGCCCGAATCCTCATTGGACCCGATGCCTACACTCCCGCTTCGGAATCCGTCGAAGTGCGTCCGATTGAAATCCTGAAGGTCGCCGAAAAGCGCCGCCGTGTAGAAATTTACGAAATCCTCGCTCCCAAGCACTCACTCACGCCAGAGCGCGAGCGCAGCCGCGACCATTTCTGGACCGGCGTCCTCCACTACCGCGAAAAACAATGGGACAAGGCCGTGGAAGAATTCACCAAGGCCCGCATCACCGGCATTCCCGACGCAGCGTTGGATTTCTACCTGCGCCGCATCGAGCAGGCCCGCCGTCAAAATACCGACACCCACAAGGAATCCGTTCCGGCTCTCTTCCATGCAGCCTGAACTTCCCCGCATCCTCACCCCTGCGCAGGCCCGCCAGGAACGCGACTATCTTCATAGCCAGGGAAAAAAGCTCGTCTTCACCAACGGATGCTTCGACATCCTCCACCGGGGTCACACCCAATATCTTGCCTTCGCGCGGGCACAGGGCGATGCGCTCGTCGTAGGTCTCAACAGCGACGCCTCCGTCCGCCGAGCCAAAGGCCCCACACGCCCTGTCAACGCCGAGCAGGATCGCGCCTTCGTCCTCGGTTCCCTTCGCGCCGTGGATTTCGTCGTCATCTTCGACGAAGACGAACCCCGCGACCTCATCTCCCAAATCCTCCCCGATGTCCTCGTGAAAGGCAAAGATTGGGCCCACTATGTCAGCGGTCGCGACATCGTCGAAGCCCACGGCGGCAAAGTCGTTCTCGCCGACATGGTCGAAGGCAAATCCACCACCGCTACAATCGAACGCCTCCGTGCTTAAACCGCCCGCTGATTGGCGCTTTCGGTGAGCGCCGGCGATTCGGGGCTAAAGGGAGCTGGTTGCGAAATTGTGGGGGGATAGATCCTCTGCCAAGGCCAATTGGTCGAGACCGGCCGCGATGTCGAAGTATTCCACAAGTTCGGGCGGAACTTGGCTTTTTTGGGGGTGGATGAGGGAGAAGGTGAAGCCTAGCAGGAGGATGCTCAGAGCTGCGACTTGGAGCCAAGGCAGGATGAAGCGCGGGAGAGATGGGGCAGGGGAGAGGCTTCTAACGGACCGCAGGACATTTCTTGCGAAGAAAGGCGAGGGCGTGGTTTTTCGGGCTTGGCCCAAAAGGTTCCAAAGTTCGTCATTCTCCGCAAGATCGTCTTTCATACGGGATCAAACCCGGCTGCTTGGCTGAAGTTGCGCGAAATTTCAGGTTTCGTGCGCGTCGAGGAAGCCTTCGAGTTGGCGAATGCGGGTGGGGTGGCGCATTTTCCGCAGCGCTTTAGCTTCGATCTGACGGATGCGTTCGCGGGTGACCTTGAATTGGCGTCCGACCTCCTCGAGCGTGCGGCTGTAGCCGTCCACGAGGCCGAAGCGTTGCTCGAGAACCTGGCGCTCACGCTCGGTGAGGGATTCCAAGACATCTTTGATCTTGTCCTTGAGCAAGACGATGGCTGCCATGTCGGCAGGGTTCTCGGCACCTTTGTCTTCAATGAAGTCGCCGAAGCTTGTGTCGTCGCTGTCGCCCACGGGTGCTTGAAGGGAGATCGGTTGCTGGGCCATCTTCAAAACGGCACGCACGCGCTCGACAGGAAGCTGGATTTCGTCCGAGATTTCCTCCGGGGAGGGCTCGCGTCCGTATTCCTGAACAAGCTGTTTCTGCACGCGGATCAGCTTGTTGATTGTCTCGATCATGTGCACGGGGATGCGGATCGTGCGGGCCTGATCGGCTATGGAGCGGGTTATGGCCTGACGAATCCACCATGTTGCGTAAGTCGAGAATTTATAACCTCTGCGGTATTCGAATTTCTCAACGGCCTTCATGAGGCCCATGTTGCCTTCTTGGATGAGGTCGAGGAATGAGAGGCCGCGGTTGGTGTATTTTTTGGCGATGGAAATAACCAAGCGCAGGTTAGCCTCTACCATTTCGGTTTTGGCTTTGAGCGCCTTGCGGTGCCAGACCTTGAGGTTCTCGTGATGCGTTTTCAGTTCGTCCGGAGTGAGCCAGAACCGGGCTTGCATCTCCTTGAGTTCGGCGGTGTGTTGGCGGCGGAGCTTTGGGTTGGCATCCTTCGCATGCTTGCTGAGTTCCTTTTGGATATTGCCAACAGCGCGATGGTTTTCCTCAACGAGCACAACAAAGTCTTCAACGACTTTTTGTTTGAAAAAGAACTTGGGATAAAATTGTTGAAGCGACTTGAGGGCGCGATCGAACTTCTTGCGTTTTTCGGAATTCAGACCGACCTGGGCGGCTTCCGAGTAAAGTTTTGAAACAGAATCTGTAGCGCGCTTCACTTGTTGGCAAAGGCGCGGCAACGCCTTCATGTAGCGCTCGCGGCTTTCGATCTTTTTGTCGAGAATAACGCGGTCGAAGCGCTCGCGCTGATCGATAAGCTTTTGTGCGAGATCAACATGTGCTCTTGCGACGAATCCGAAGCCGTAGAGGAGTTCTTGAACTTTCAACTCGGCGTCTTCGATGCGTTTGGAAATTTCCACTTCCTGCTCGCGGGTGAGCAATGGGACCTGGCCCATTTGTTTCAGATACATCCTGACCGGATCATCCAAAATATCGAGTTTGGCGTCGCTTTTTTCTTCCTTCTCTTCTTTTTCCTCTTTTTCGTCCTTATCTTCCTCTTCTTCGTCTTTTCTAACCTCTTTTACGCGATCGACATCTGAGGATTCAATGATTTCGATTTCAACACCGCGCAGTTGGCTGATGATGGCATCCAGATGCTCCGGATTGCTGACCCCTTCGGGAAGATGCTCATCCAGATCCTCGTAAGTGAGGTAGCCTTGTTCCTTGGCGAGACGAATGAGATCGCGCACCTTCTCTTGAATCATCTTGGGGATGCTCATCGGAAGCGGCTGCGCAGTTAACTCGGATTTGGAGGCCTCGTTTTTTTTCTCCTTGGTATTTTTCTTTCCGGCCTCAGGTTTTTTTTCTGGAGCTTTTGGGGGAGTGGGAAGCTTTGGAGCGGGCTTGGAAGTGGTCTTAGTCGCCTTCGCCGGGACCGGCTTGGAGGCTACTTTTGCTAGCGGTTTAGTGCTCTTTGCAGGGGCGCTCTTTGCAGGGGTTGTAGCGCGGGCGGGAGACTTTTGGTAAATTTTTTGCGCTTTGGCGGGAGCCTTTGCCGTTGGCTTCGTAGCGGCTTTTGATTTGGGGGCGATCTTCTGAGGGATCGATTTTTTGACGGTTGCCTTGGCTACTGGCTTGGGAGCGGGCTTTGGTGCCGGCTTCGCCTTTTTCGCAACAGGCTTCGGCTTTGGCTTGGAGGCCGCCACGGCATTTTTGGCGATCGGCTTTGCGGCCTTTGCCGGCGCGGGTTTGCCGGATTTGGGGTTGGACTTCGCCGCCGGTTTGGAAGGTTTGGAAACCTTCTTGGCTGCGCTGGGTTTAGCCGCCGGACGGGACGGGCTTTTTGAAGAGGTGGTTTTTGTTTTCAATCTGCTTTCCGTTAGGCCTGGAGAAAAGGCCGTCGAACATCCGCCACGCGGATCGTCAGGTCAAGGATTTGTTTTTGGAATTTTTGCCTCTCGTCCGCTGGGATCGCCGGGTTCGCGATGCGGCTCTTGAGACCTTCGATCTCACGGGTGAGTTGCTGAACGCTCAAGCCTTGGAGGATTTGCTTGGCCCGATCCAAAGGAGTGGGAGTGGGGCGGTGAATGTCCATCGCCGAAATGAGTCGTTCCTCGGCACCCGTCAACTGCGCCAGAAGTGTAGGTGGCGGCGGGGCCTCATCCTCGTAGTTGGCTTGGGCCAGTTTGGTCACCAAAACCGCCCCTGGCTCGAAATCATCCAGCTGGATTTGGGTTCTGAGCCAACTGCGGACTTCTTGGCTCGTGAGCGCGAGACGGCAGAGCATTTCCATTCCAGCGGAAAGAGTGAGTTCCTCTTCTTGTTGCGGTGCTTGGGCCTGGGTTTCATCTTGCTCGACCGATGGCGCCTTCATGGCCACCCTTATCGCACCCTGTGGAAGTCCAAGGCGTGAAGCGGTGCGACCAAGAATGGTCTCTCTCAAAACGGCGTCCTGCACGAGGGCCAACGGGGGGGCGATGCGACTGACGAGTCGGGATTTGCCGGCGCTGTCGTTAAGTTCCCCCGAAGCGAAGGCCTCGTTTAGACTATGCTCGAAAAAGTCCGTCGCATTATTGATTACCTCTAAAAACGCCTCCGGCCCCGAGCTGCGGATGAGCGAGTCGGGGTCTTCACCTTGCGGGAGGGTTACGATCTTCACCAGCAGACCTTGCGAGAGCAGTGCTGGCAGGGAGCGGGCGGCGGCTTTTTTGCCTGCGGCATCGGAGTCGAAGCAGAGAAGGACGGTTTCGACATAGCGCTTCAAAAGGCGCGCCTGGTCGCCTGTGAAGGCCGTTCCTTGAGGCGCGATGACATTTCGAATGCCTGCCTCGAAGGCTGAGATCAAATCGATCTGCCCCTCGCAAACGATAGCGGCGTTTTTTTCAATGAGGTCGCGTTTGGTTTTATCGAGGCCGTAGAGGACTCGGCCCTTGGTGAAAAGCGGCGTCTCCGGGGAGTTGACATACTTCGCCGCCTTGGCATCCACCTCGAGGATGCGTCCGCTGAAAGCGATGACTTCGCCGTAGTCGTTTCGGATCGGAAACATGACCCGGTTGCGAAATCTGCTGTAGAGCGTGCTTCCGGAGCTGGGGGGCTCATCCTTCGATGAGGCTAGTCCGCTTTGGAGGATTTCCTCCTGCGTGAATCGGCGTCCGCGCAAGTGCGTGAGAAGGGCATCCCACGAGCCGGGCGCAAAGCCAAGTTGCCACGATTTAGCGATGGGGGAGTTGAGGCCTCTTGATTTGAGGTAGTCTCTCGCCTGCGATGCATCTGGAGATTTCAGAAGCTGGTCGTGAAACCAGGTCGAGGCATCGGCGTGAAGGGCAAGTAAACGCTGTCGGAGGCCGTGTTTTTGGTGATCCTCGGCGGTCGAGGCCTCTTCAATGATCGGAATCCCGGCACGCTGTGCCAGACGGCGCACGGCGGATGGAAAATCGAGATGCTCATATTCCATCACAAATCGCAGCACGCCACCTCCCGCGCCGCATCCGAAGCAGTGGTAATTCTGCCGCGCGGGGTTCACATGGAAGGATGGGGACTTCTCCCTATGGAAGGGGCAGAGCGCGCGGAAGCTCGTTCCCGCGCGCTTGAGCGGAAAATACGAGCTGATCAGATCAACGATGTCGTTCGCATCGCTGACGCGCTGGATTGTTTCCTCGGAGATGAGTCCCACAACCTCAAAATACCTTGCGGCGTCTCGGGGCGCGAGGGAGATTTGCGCCGCTATGAAGTGCTTTCTTTATCTCTTTGTTTGTATCGCCGCTCTGATGCCTGCCCGTGCGGCAGAGTCCTCAATATCCACAGGCTCTGTGGTTGTCCTTCCGATCAAGGGCACGGTGAGCGAAGCGCAGTTTTTTTTCCTCCGGAGGGCTTTGAAAAATGCCGAGGCTGTTGCGGCTTCGGCCATTGTTTTGGACATGGACACGCCCGGCGGTGATCTCAAGGCGACTGAGAAAATCGTGCAGATGTTCTCCAAGAGTCCGATTCCTGCCTACACTTATGTGAATGCCAATGCGGGCTCTGCCGGTGCGCTGATCGCCCTCGGCACCAAAAAAGTCTTCATGGCTCCCGTCAGTGCGATTGGAGCCGCTGCGCCGGTGGCTGGCAGCGGGCAGGAAATTCCGGAAACCATGAATGCCAAGATCGTGTCCTATTACTCGGGATACTTCCGCAGTGTGGCCCAAAAGAACGGCTACCACCCGGAATTGGTGGATGGTTTCATGAATCTCGATAAAGAGGTGAAAGTCGGTGGCGAGGTGATCAATCCCAAGGGCGCGTTGCTCACGCTAAGCGCTCAAGAAGCCGTGCGGGACATCGGAGGAAAGCCCCTGCTCGCCTCAGGCATCGAGCCGGATGTCGCCGCGCTCGTCAAAACCAACGGACTCTCCCCGGAGCGGATTGTGCGCTTGGAGCCATCCGGTTTTGAGAGCATCGCCCAATGGATCACCACGCTCGCCCCCTTGTTTTTGCTGGGCGGAATTATGGGGGCTTATCTGGAGTTCAAAGCTCCGGGCTTCGGTGTGGCAGGCGTCCTCTCCGGCGTGTGCTTCCTGCTCTTCTTCGGGGGACATTACATCGCAGGCCTTACAGGATTGGAAATGGTCGCACTTTTTGCCATGGGAGTTGCTTGCATTTTGATAGAGGTCATTTTCTTTCCCGGAGTTTTCTTTTTGGCACTCGGTGGTGCGCTCATGGTGCTTGCAGCGGTATTTTTTTCCATGGCCGATTTGTATCCCGCCCAGCCGCTGAACTTTTCCTTCGAGAGTCTTGAAGTGCCGATGTGGAACCTCATTATCACTTTCATCGGTAGCGTGGTCGGAGTTTCCCTGCTGGCGAGATTTCTGCCGAACATCCCCGTGTTTCGCAGTTTGTTTTTGTCGTCGGCTTCGCCTGCCGGGTCATCGCTCGCTCCCGTTGTCACGGAGTTGGGCGCTGCCGCCAATGTGTCCGTCGGGGCTCAAGGTGTCGCACTCTCCATCCTTCGCCCGTCAGGACGCGGAGAAATCAATGGCGGCGTCTTTGATGTGATGACGAACGGGGAATTCCTTGAAGTTGGAACAAAAATCCAAGTCCTCGCGGTGAATGGTCAAAACATCATTGTGGGTCGCCAGACCTCCTGATCCAAGCCAGCGCCGATTTTGCGGCGAGTGAGCCAGTGGCGAAGCAGCCCTGCAGGAGGTAGCCTCCCGTGGGCGCCTCCCAGTCGATCATTTCGCCTGCGATAAAAATCCCCGGCAGTCTTCGCAACATGAGATTGGAATCAATTTCGCTCCAGCAAACCCCGCCGGCGCTGGAGATGGATTCGGCAACTGGGCGAGGGCCTTTCAGGGGAATCACGCAGTTTTTTGCTTCATGGGCGAGCGAGTGGACATCCGCCCATTCCTTGCTTGCCAGGAGTGCAAATGCCGCATCCCCGAGTTTCCAACGCTGGCGTGCCTCCAAGGCAAAATTCCTGCGAACGGATTCCATTTTTGAAACAAGCTGCTCGTGCGAATGGGCGGGTTTGAGGTCGATCGTGAGTGCGGGGCAGGGCATTCCTCGCAGTGTCCTGCCGAGGGCATAAACGGGCCCGCCTTCAATGCCGTAGCGCGTAATCAAGAGTTCGCCGTGAAAAAGCCTGTCCCCCGCTCGCACAGTGATGTTTTTGAGAGGTTTCCCCTCGGCGAGTGAAAGAAATTCCGCGCTCCAGTCGTGCTCCCAGCCACAGTTTGCTGCCACGAGCGGTTGAATGGAAACGCCAAGGCTTTCGAGAACATGCGTCCAACGGCCATCAGATCCGGTTTGCGGCCAGGAAGCCCCGCCAAGTGCGAGAATGAGAGCATCGGAGTGTCCTGTGACACCATTTGAAAAGCCGAATTCGATCCGCCCATCGTGGGTGAGGGAGGTCAGGCTGTGCTTCATTTCAAAGCGAACGCCCATGGATCGGAGTTTCGACACCCAAGCTCGGAGAAGCGTGGCGGCTTTCAAATTTTTCAAATAAACCCTGCCGCTGCCTGCTTCGAAGGTTTCCGCTCCAAGTCCTCTGGCCCATTCGCGGAGTTCCACAGGTGTGAAGCCGTCGAGTATGGAAGTCCAAGTCTCCGGACTTTTCTCGATGCCGGAGTAGCGGGTTTGGAAAAGCTCCAAAGGTTCGGAGTGTGTCAGATTCATGCCGCCTTTTCCTGCCACCAGAAACTTGCGTCCGACCGAGGGCTTTGCGTCAAAGAGTGTGACTTCGGCCCCGGCTTCCGCTGCGACCTCGGCAGCGCGCAATCCGGCTGGCCCGCCGCCTATGATGGCGATGTGTTTCACTTCGAAAATCCCGGCGTGAGAACCTTTCCTGCCAAGTTGAAAACCGCCATTTCCTCGGCGTCCTTCGCCCAGTCGAGAAATGTCGTGGTAATCAGTGTTTGGGCTCCCGATGGAAGGGCATGAAGAAGCCTGTTGCGGCGCGCTGTGTCGAGTTCTCCGAAAATATCGTCCAGGAGCAGCACCGGTGCCTTCGAGTGCAAGGACTCAATGTGTCGCGCCTGGGCGATTTTGAGGGCAAGTGCGATGGTGCGCTGTTGCCCCTCCGAGGCGAAGGATGACGCCTTGAGCGCATTGAGTTCGATATGGATGTCATCCCTGTGCGGTCCGCAAATCGTTTGGCGCAGGCGATCCTCTTCGGGCCGTGATTCCGCCAGAGCCTGGGAAAACGGCAACTGGCAGCCAGGCCGGTATTCGATTTTCAAGTGGTCCGATGATGAGCTGATTTCCCTGCACGCCGAGGCTGCGTGAGGCTCCAGTGCGGTCGTGAGATCGGCGCGGGCCGCCAGCAGGATGTTTCCTGCGTCAATAAGTGGCTGGTCGAAGGCGGCAACTTCTCGCCGGGCGCGGCCCTCTTTCAAAAGGGAATTCCGCGAACGCAAGGCGCGTTCGTAGTCGCGAAGTGCCTTCCGGTATCCAGGGACGGCCTGTGTTCCCAGAAAATCCAGATACCTTCGCCGCACCGAACCGGAGCCTTTCACCAGATCGAGATCCGCATTCGAAAACCAAGTGATGCGCGCCGTGGAAAGATATTCTGTGGATTTTTGCTGAAGTTTTGAGTCGAGGAAAAGAGCGCGTCCCTCGGCCGTGTGCCTGTATTGCAGACGCGTGTCGCCAAAGTGCCCCTCGATCGAAAAACCATCTTCGCCGCTTTTGATGAGTTCCGTCGTCGTTGTTGTGCGGGGGGATTGGAGGCGGAGCAGGACGCACACGGCTTCCAGGATCGAAGTTTTGCCCTGTGCATTTTGACCCACGATGCATGTGCGGTGCGGGGCTGGAAAAAAATCCAGATTCTCAAAGCAGCGGAAATGGTGGAGCCGGACTTCCCTGATCACGCAAACTTCTCCATGCGGTCGCCCTCGCGCGCCCGTGCGGCTTCGAGCGCCCAGTCTGGAAAATCCGGCGAGAGAGTGGCGGTGAAATGAACACGCTTTCCAGTGAGGGGATGCTTGAATGCCAACTTCCAGGCATGCAGGTAATGCCGTTCCACACTGCCCCTGCGGCCGTATTGAGGATCGCCGGTCACGGGATGCCCGAGGTGTTTCAAGTGAACACGAATTTGATGCGTCCTGCCCGTTCGCGGGCGGCATTCGATGAGTGATTTTCCATTGCTGTTGGCAAGCACTCGATAGTGGGTGAGGGCATCCCTCCCGCGATCGACGACCGCCATTTTCTGGCGGTGAACGGGATGACGGCCGATGGCCGCGTCGATCTTACCGTGCGGCATGCGAGGAACCCCGTCTGCAAGGGCCAGGTAGGATTTTTCAACCTCGCGGGATGCAAATTGCGCCGAGAGCGAGTTGTGCGCGGCCTCGGTTTTAGCCACCACAATGCAGCCCGATGTCTCCTTGTCCAAACGGTGGACGATCCCAGGTCGTCCCTCGCCGCCCACGATTTCCAGTCCGCCGCAATGGTGAAGCAATCCGTTTGCCAGTGTGCCTTCGCGGTTTCCTGCCCCGGGATGCACCACGAGCCCCGCAGGCTTGTTCAGCACAAGCAGCGTCTCGTCCTCAAAAATGATATCGATCGGAATATCCTGTGCAGCCAGAGGTGAGGGGACTGTCTCCTGCGGAATTTCAAAAACAACCTCATCTCCAGCGCGGAGGGGATACGAGGGCTTGGCAGCCACCTTGTTCACAAGCGCATGCCCATCTCGAATGAAGGCCTGGAGCCTTGCACGCGAGAAATCCGGACATCCGGCTCCGAGGAATTTATCTAAACGCTGACCCGCCTGTTCCGGCGTAACGAGAAAGTGAAGTGGCATGCTTGTGGCCTTAAAAAATGCAATCGAGCTGCGCGAAGTCTGGCGGTGAGGACTCCTCAACGCAAGGAGATCGGTAAGGGTGGCTGAGTTTTTAAAATGGTCGAGGGTCGTTTCTCGCCATGATTTCCCGCAGCATTTGTTCGTATTGGTCCTGTTGAACCGCGTATTGCAATTCCACCTGGGCCCCGTTGAAAACAAACAAGGCAATGAGCATCAGCATGGGATTCCCAAAAAATCCCAGCACCGCAAATCCGCACGCCAGCACCTGCCCGGTCCTTGCAGCCACGCGAGTCGCTCCAAGATGGCTGAACTTCATCGCCAACAAGGATCGCAGCACCCGCCCGCCATCCATCGGAAAAGCCGGGATCATGTTGAAAACAACCAACCCGCAATTCACCACCAGCAGGTTGTGAAGCATGACGCGCAGAGTGTTCTCCGGTCCGGTGAGAATCCCTCCTGTCAGCATCAGTATTCCTGCCAGCGCCATGGCAATCGCCACATTCACCGCCGGACCCGCCACAGCAATGACGAGTTCCATCAGAGGTTTTTCGGGAATTTGATCCATCCGCGCCACTCCGCCGATAGGAAGGAGCGTGATATCCGGCGTGCGGATGCCATAGTGTCTGCCAGCCAAGGCGTGCCCGAATTCATGCAGCAGCACGCAGAAAAACAGGGCCGCAATAAAGGAAACCTCGCCCACTGCTCCAGGCCATCCCGCCTCCTGCCAGCCAGTGAATCCAAAAAAGGCCGGAAGAAGCAGGAAAGTGACATGAATCCTGACATCGATGCCTGAGATACGGGCGATGCGATATGACCATTTCATAAAAATTGATTTTCGGATTCGTGAATTCCCATAAACTCCAAAGTCCAGCGCCTTCAGGCGCCATGCTTCACAACCACAATCCACCATTCTGAAAGAAAAGAAAATGTCCCTTTCCACTCCTAAAGTTCTCGTAGCCGATCCCGTGTCCCAAAGTGGAGTCGATGAACTCTCCTCTGGCGGCGCTCTCGAGGTTGTTGTCAAAACCGGTCTGCCCGAGGCTGAGATCATCAAGATCATCCCCGAGTTTTCCGCCCTCGTCGTTCGCAGCCAGACGAAAGTGACCGCCGCCGTCCTCGAAGCCGCCACAAATCTCAAAGTCGTCGGTCGCGCCGGCGTGGGCGTGGACAATGTCGATGTGGATGCCGCAACGCGTCGTGGTGTCATCGTCATGAACACTCCCGGTGGCAATACCATCTCCACCGCCGAGCATGCCTTCTCGCTCCTCGTCAGCATCGCCCGCAATATTCCTCAAGCCGACGCCAGCATGAAGGCCGGTCGTTGGGACCGGAAAAAATACGAGGGCGTCGAACTCTACAACAAAACCCTCGGCATTCTCGGCATGGGCCGTATCGGCACGGAGCTAGCCCGCCGCGCCATGGCCTTCGGCATGCGTGTTCTCGCCTACGATCCCTATCTTTCGGTTAGCCGTGCCCGCAGCCTGCAGGTTGAGCTTGTCGAGGATATCGACTCCCTTCTTCCTCAAGCGGACTTCATCAGCATGCACATGCCGCTCACGGATGAAACCCGCCACATGCTCGACGCCCGCCGTCTCGCTCTTTGCAAAAAAGGCGTCCGCATCGTGAACTGCGCCCGTGGTGGACTCGTCGCCGAAGACGCCTTGTATGATGCCCTCAAGTCCGGACATGTGGGAGTCGCCGCGCTCGATGTTTTCGAAGTCGAGCCACCGCCCGCTGAATTCCCACTGCGTGAACTCTCGAATATCGTCTTCACTCCTCACCTTGGTGCCAGCACGGCCGAGGCGCAGGAAAATGTCGGCATCGAAATCGCTCAAGCAATCCGCGCCGCTTTGCTCGATGGGGAAATTCGAAACGCCGTCAACATGCCGAGCATCGACGCAAAGACAGCAGCCGTCGTGAAGCCCTACCTCACCCTCGGTGACAAAATGGGCCGCTTTGTTGCCCAGCTCGCGCCGAAACGCAATGACCGCGTCGTCATCACCTACGGCGGCAAGGCTGTCGAAATGCCCACCGACGCCATCAGCCGCGCCATCCTCACCGGCTTCCTCAAACACGCCGGCGGCGAGGAAGTGAACAGCGTGAATGTCCGCAGCATGGCCTCCACCATCGGCCTCGATGTGCAGGAGGTTCGTTCCAGCGAGCAGACCGACTTCAATGAATGGCTCCATGTCGCCGTTTTCAGCGGTGACAGCAAAGTCTCGCTCGGCGGCACATTCTTCGGTGCCAAAAACGATCCACGCATCGTGCGGGTAAATGGCAACCCTGTGGAGGTCACTCCTTCCGGAGTCGTCCTCATGCTCGAAAACCGCGACCGTCCCGGCATTGTTGGTCACATCGGCACGCTCCTCGGCACCGAGAAAATCAACATCGCCAGCATGAGCCTCTCCCGCACCGAACAGGGGGGACGCGCCCTCACGCTTTTGAACCTCGATAGCATGCCCGGAGCGGATGTCATGGCCAAGCTCTCGGCCGACGCCGACATCTACAGCGCCCGGGTCATCGCTCTCTAAGCCCACGAACGGGCGGGGCCGCCATGGAACAAACCGAGGCCATCCTCATCCGCAAGCAGGCCTGGAGCGATACGAGTCTCATCACCACATGGCTCACCAGCGGGCATGGCAAAATCACCGCCATGGCCCGCGCGGCGCGCAAGCCTGGAAGCCAGTTCGCCGGCAGCTTGGATCTTTTTCACAAGGCCGAGATCGGCTACGCCATGCCCAAACGCGGCTCCCTTCACACGCTTAGCGAAGTGAGGCTGGTGGAGGTTTTCGCCGCCACCTCCGCGTCCAATCTTTTTCTGTGCGGCTACTTCGCCGAACTCATCGACCTCGTCACGCAACCTGGCGAGCCGTTTCCCGAGATTTACGATCTCTTCTCCCGCGCCACCGCACATCTGAGCCGTTCCCCCGCCTCCATGCGGGCGCTCGAGTTTTTTGAAAGCGAACTCTGCCGCATGCTCGGCATCCACGACGGCACCGCTTGTGCCAGGGCAGCGATTGAAACCTATTGCGGACGCATCCCTTCATCGCGTATGGCTGCACTGCAATTGTTGAACCCTCGCACCACACCGTGAAACGAATTCTTCAGCAAACCCTCCGCCTCGGACTCATCGCCGCATTTTGTCTGCCGCTCACCGCCTGCCTCGGTCCGAACATCAAAGGCTACAAAACCAAGCCCTACGCAATTCGTGGCATTCGATATCACCCCATGCAGCCTCGCGATGCTATCGGCCATCGAGAGACTGGCATCGCCTCGCACTACTCAGAGCATTTCCTCATCTTCCCCGGCAAGACAGCCACCGGTGAGAAACTCTGGCCATGGACAAAGGTTGCAGCCCACAAAACCCTGCCCATCCCCTGCGTCATCCGTGTCACCAACCTTAAAAACGGCCGCACGACCAAAGT
>JBIIUB010000170.1:0-3559 GCA_044340205.1 Terrimicrobiaceae bacterium | reverse complement strand
GGAAATGGTGAAGGCTGGAATGGGGTTCACTCCCGAAGAGTTAAAAAATGCCGTGGACCCCGACTACGATGTGATGAGCATGAGAGCCGCCGAATCCCCCAACCCTTCCAAGAAATCCCATGGGCGTTAGTGTTCTCGTTGACAGCAATGTCTACATCGGCCTGCTGCGCCGCAGCATGGATCCCGTGAAGGTGCTTGGAGATTGGATCGGAGAGGGAGACCTCGCCACATGCGGCATGGTGCGGCTCGAGGTCGAACGCGGACTCAAAGTTGAAAAAATGCGCCGATCGCTCGGTGCGTTTTTCAATGTTCTCATCAATGTCCCGACTTCGAATAAAATCTGGGAGGAAGCCACAACGCTCGCATGGACACTCGATCGGTGCGGCGTCACCCTTCCGGCGCAGGATATCCTGATAGCCACTTGTGCAAAAACACTCGGGGCCGCCGTGCTCACAGATGATGCCCATTTCGACGAAATCATTGGCCTGCCAGTGTTGAAACCGGCTCAGGAATTGGATGGTTGGTGAATCTCCTCCGAAGCTAACAAGGGGTGTGTTTCGGGTTTAGACGCAAAACTCTTTAAAGTTTGCGAAAAAAATTCAAAATTTTTTCGCCAGGCGCATATAGTGCAATTTTCTTTTTTTCAAGCATTTACACAACAGCCCTCGAAGCCCCTATAAGGGATACAACCCATTACAAAGAAAAATATTGCACAGATTTTTGAATCGATGCTATGAATTTCCCATGCGAGAAAAAACCAACATAACACTGCACCCCGAAGTGAAAAAAGCCGCTCAAGCCTTGGCTGACGGACAACAGCGCAGCCTCTCCGAGCTGGTCGAGCGCCTGCTTGAGCGCGAAGTCGAACGCCACGGCCAGGCCCCACGCTTCTACATGAGCGAGCAACCGGCGGCCTATGGTCAACAGCCGAGCCACAGCGCACCAGCCACACAAGGCTGATCACATTTTTCCTGAATTCAAAATCAAAAGGGGACGGCAAATCCGTCCCCTCTTTTTTTGTGGGATAGAGGCGGCGGAGCCGTAGGAGTCGGACGGCTCGGCGAGCCATCCCTACCTTGGGGAGCCGCGCCCTCCAGAGGAGGCTACTGAGGCGAGAGGAACTTGACGATGGCGGCGGTTGCAGCCATCTGGCCGATCCAAAAGAGGAACATCCACTTGATCATTTCAGCCTTGAGTTCCGCGCCATCCTGCTTGGTCATGAGGAGGCACGATGGTGGAAAATGTGGAGGATGTCAAGGGGCCTGGGAGATACGCAGATTTCGCAGATGGCGCAGATTTGGAAGAGAGGGAGGCGTTGAAGTTTGCCCAAGTCAGCTTGCTTTAAGACTTTTACGGAAAATCCTCCCGAGTAGCGCACCCGACACGGAGTGGTTCCCACGGCCTTCGTGCGCGTTTTTTCGAACCTGGCCCGCGAGGACGCGTAACAGGCCACCCGAGGGCGGGGGCGCTCCCTGGGACCATGCGCGCTGCGCTTGGAACAATCGGAAAGAGAGTCCAAATCCTCTGAGCGATTGGCAGTTTCAAGTTTCCAGTCTTTTTCTACGTGTCTTGTGCCTCTTTGAGAGGAAGTTATGTTAATCTTCTGTCATCCTGTCTCAAAATTCCTTCACGGGACAAAAAAACGCGCCCTGCGGACAGGACGCGTTTTTCTCTTTGGTGGGAAACCTGTTTGGCTCGCGGTTAGCGGGCGTAAAGTTCGACGACGAGTTGTTCGTTGACGATGGGATTGATTTCCTCGCGTGTAGGAATGCGGACGACGCTGCCGCTGAGGTTGTCTTTGTCGACCAGAAGCCAATCGGGAACGGTGACGATCTGAGTGAGCTCAACGCCGCGCTTCGCAAGGCGGGTGGATTTGTCATTGCTCTTGATGGCAATGACATCGCCGGGCTTGAGATTCATGGACGAGATGTTGGTCTTGCGACCGTTCACCGTCACATGACCATGGCCGACCATCTGGCGGGCACCACGGAGAGTCTTGGAGAAGCCCATTTTTTGAACGACATTGTCGAGGCGGGTCTCAAGGAGCTGAAGGAGGATTTCACCCGTCACACCACGGCGGCGGCTGGCGATTTGGAAGTAGCGGCGGAACTGGCGCTCGAGGACTCCATACTGGTGACGGAGCTTTTGTTTTTCAGCAAGAGCGATTGAGTAATCTGTCTGCTTGCGGCGGGAGCCCTTAGGTCCATGCTGGCCGGGAGGATAGTTTTTATTCTCGAATGCTTTGGGTGAGCCGCTGATCAGAACGCCATAGCGGCGGCTGACTTTGGTCTTGGGTCCTGTGTAACGTGCCATGAAGAGTTTTAAGTTTGTAAGTTTTAAGTTTTAAGTTGGCCGACTGGATCAGACCCTGCGTTGTTTTGGCGGGCGGCAGCCGTTGTGAGGGATCGGCGTGACGTCGCGGATGACGGTGACATCGAGGCCGATTGCTTGCATGGCGCGGACGGCGGATTCGCGGCCTGAGCCTGGGCCTTTGACGCGAACTTCGACTTCCTTGAGTCCGTGTCCCATGGCTTGGCGGCAGGCGTCTTGGGCAGCCATCTGAGCGGCGTAGGCTGTGCTTTTGCGGGAGCCTTTGAAGCCGCACTTGCCGGCGCTGGACCATCCGATGATGGCACCGCGCAGGTCGGTGATGCTGATGATGGTGTTGTTGAAGCTGGCTTGGACGTGGGCGATGCCCTGTAGGACGTTTTTGCTGCCTTTGGCCTTGACGATCTTGATTGGTTCAATCGTGTCATCGAGGGATATGCTGACGGGCGAAGGAGCTGCAGTGGTCGCTTTATCCGCGCCAGCGGCTTTCTTGCCTTTAGGAGCCGCCTTGGGTTTTGGAGCTTTCTTGGCAGGGGTTTCTGCGGTTGCGGCGGGAGCCTCGGCTATTGCGGCGGGGGCTGCTGGAGCAGTCTCGACGGGTGCCTCGGCTGGTGTTGTGTTTTCTTCACTCATACTTCAGTAAAATGCGGGATTAGACTTTGCCGGCTTTGGCGTCTTTGTTGCGCTGGACGCCCACGGTTTTGCGTGGTCCCTTGCGGGTGCGGGCATTGGTGGATGTGCGCTGGCCACGGACGGGAAGACTGCGGCGGTGGCGGATGCCACGGTAGCAATTGATGGCCTGAAGGCGCTTGAGGTTACCTTGAACCTCGCGGCGCAGGTCGCCTTCGATCGGAATTTTGTTGGCGTTGATCGCGTGGATGATCGCGTTGAGTTGCTCGGGCGAGAGGTCTTTGGCGCGGGCATTGGGGTCAATGTTGGCCTGTTCGAGAACCTTCTTTGTGTTGCTGGGCCCCATTCCGTAAATGTAGGGAAGGGAAGCTTCGATGCGTTTGTCGCCGGGGATGTCTACTCCAAGTAAGCGTGGCATGGTATTGGTGGTTTTGGTTTCGGCTGCCGATGGGATCAGCCCTGTTTTTGTTTATGACGCGGGTTTTTGCAAACAACGCGGATCACGTTTTGTCGGCGCACGATTTTGCACGCTTCACACAGTCTTTTTACTGAGGCTCTGACTTTCATTTTCTTTTATTTGGTTGAAATGATGATGATTCGT